>RFJF01000733.1 GCA_003695455.1 Chloroflexota bacterium | reverse complement strand
GCGCTGGGGTGGATGGAATATCGGCGTGAGTGGGAGCAAATGCTGACCGCCCAAAATCTGGCGCAGGTGGAATCTCTGGCGGCGCTGCCGTTTGAACAGTTCTACTTCCCCTCGGATTTGTGGGCCAGAGTGATTTTTGATGCGGTAGTGGCGTTTAATTTCAGCGATGCCGACCCGGTGCGGCTGGTATCGGCGCTGTTGCCGCTGGTGCAGGGCCGGCTGGCTGCCTTTTGGCAAGAGGTAGCCGGGCTGGCGCCGGTGGCCCGTGAGGGAACCGTGGCCGCGCAGGCCGTGGAGTTTGAAGAAAATCGAACCTACTTTAAAATGTGCTGGCAGGCCAACCGGCCTCGCCGCTACCGCTCCGGCTGGGAAGAACGATCACTACTTTGAAAATAATGAACTAAACATTTCACCGGTCGGGAGACCCTTCGCTTTGCTCAGGGTGACAGGCTTGAAGCACATCCCCTGACTCCCAAATCATGTTTTAGAGGAGAACCACATGACCATTAAATTTGGCACAGACGGCTGGCGTGCCGTTATTGCCGAAACGTTTACCTTTCAAAATTTGCGGCTGGTCAGTCAGGCGCTGGCCGATTACCTGCTGGAGGTGAACGGCGCAGAAAATCCGGAAATTGTAATTGGATTTGACACCCGTTTTCTCTCTGACCGCTTTGCCGCCGAAACGGCCCGGGTAATGGCGGCCAACGGAATTACCGCCCATCTGGCCCGCGCCGATGCCCCAACCCCGGCCATCAGTTACAACATTGTGCACAAACAAGCGGTGGGCGGCGTTATGATTACTGCCAGCCACAACCCACCGCGCTACAACGGGTTTAAAGTAAAGGCAGCCTACGGCGGCGCGGCCTCAAAACAACAGATTGATGCCATTGAGCGCAAACTATTTGCGGTACACGAGCGAATTGGCCCCAATCTGATGGATTACCAAAAAGCAATGGACAAGGGGCTAATCCGGCGGTTTGACCCGGCCTGGCCCTACTACGAGCATCTGACCACCAACCTGGTTAACATGGACGTCATTTCCAACGGCGAACTGCGCGTGGTGGCGGATTCAATGTTTGGTTCCGGGCGCGGCGTGTTCCGCGAGGTCATCTCGCGCACCCGCACCCGCATTCACGAACTGCACCATGACCTGCATCCCGGTTTTGGCGGCATCCACCCGGAACCGGTTGAAAAGAACCTGAAAGAATTGATTGCCACCGTGCAAAATGAAAACGCCCACTTTGGGCTGGCAACCGACGGTGACGCCGACCGGATTGGTGCCGTTGATGATTGCGGCAACTTTGTGAATCCACATACCATAATGGCGCTGGTGGTGCGCTACCTGGTTGAACGGCGCGGCATGACCGGCGCCATTGCCAAAACCATCAGCAGCACGCTCATGCTCAACCGGCTGGCTAAAAAATTTGGGCTTGAAGTGCACGAAACTCCGGTAGGCTTTGACGTGATTGCCCAATTGATGATGAACAATGATGTACTGCTGGGCGGTGAAGAATCGGGGAGTATCAGCATAAAAGGCCACATTCCGGAAGGAGACGGCATTTTAATGGGCCTGTTGCTCATGGAAATTGTGGCCGATGCCGGTGTGCCGCTGAGCGAACTGATTGCTGATTTGCAGCGGGTAGCCGGGCCAACCGCCTACCGGCGTGATGACTTGAGACTGAAGAAACTCATTTCAAAAAAAGAAATGGTGACCCGGCTGGCAGAGAGCGCCCCGGCGCAAATAGCCGGCGAAAGTGTGGTCAAGGTAGACAGCTACGATGGCGTAAAATATCACCTGGCAGATGATAGCTGGCTACTCATCCGGCCATCGGGAACGGAGCCGGTGTTGCGCCTGTACGCAGAAGCCGGCACCGATGCCGCCGTGTGCGCCATGCTTGAGCAGGCTCGTGAACTGGCCGGCGTGAATTGATACCCACCCGCAAATCATCTGCAAAATAAAAAGCCACCCGGAAACGGCGTGGCTTTTGTTTTTTTGGCTGAAGCAACAATTGCGCTACGGCAAAAAGCCCCACGGGTTACGCTGAATTGTGCCGTGCCTGATTTCAAAATGCAGGTGCGGCCCGGTAGAGTTGCCGGTACTGCCCATCTCGCCAATTTGCTCGCCTTTTGAAACATTATCACCGGCTTCAACATAATAACTTTGCAGATGGGCATACAAGGTTTGAAAACCGTTGCCGTGGTCAACAACCACCCGGTATCCGTAGCCGGTGTTATCCCAACCGGCGGCAACCACGTGACCGGAATCGGCAGCCAGAATGGGCGCGCCCAGCCAGCCGGCAATATCCAACCCGGGGTGGTAACTGTAGTAACCCTGAGTAATCGTTCCGCTGGTGGGCCAGCCAAAAATACCGGTTCCTGCCGCGGCGTCGTCGGGTAGAGGGCCGCTGTAGGCTGTAACCGCGCGCGGCCTGAACGGTTTTTGCCCGCCCGGTACCACCAGCCACTGGCCGGGTTGAATAACCAGGTTGTCGGGGGCAAGGTGGTTGGCGGGAAAATTAATGATGAGCGTGGGGTCGGTTTGAAAAGTTGAGGCAATCCCTTCGATGGTATCGCCGCCGCCAACCTGGTGGTACACGCCGTCTACCGGCAAAATGTTCAACTCTTGCCCCACCGAGAGCAAATCGGGGTTGCGTTCCAAATCCGGGTTAGACCAGATGATAGTTTCCGGCGACAATCCAAATTTGGCGGCAATGCCGGAAATGGTGTCGCCGCTTTGCACACTGTAAATTTTTATTTCCGGGGTTGATGGCGCTGCGGGGTTCTGTCCGGCTGTTTTTGCGGTACGGTCAGGAATAATGGTGCGCGGAACCGCGCCCCGCACCAACACATCATCCTGAATGTTGCGCAATTGCGAGGGCAAGGTCAGGGCAAGTTCCTGTTCGGCGGTTTCTGCGGATATTGCGTCGTCTTCAACCGTGTATTTGAGCGGGTGAATGGCGTTGATGGTTCCCCACGGGAGTTCAAGCTGGCTCAGCCCCAGCGCAGCCAGCGCCAGCAGCAACATGGTCAGGTGAGTGATGACCCGGTTTCTCAGGTGCGGGTCTGCCGATAGCCGCGCCTGCCACGTTTGAATGGTGTGCCGGACGGTCAGGTTGATGTCAACAATTTCATGTTGGGGGGGGCGGTTATCGTCAACCGGGCCGGGGCTTTGCCGCGTAAATGAAGATTGCATTGAAGTTATTGTTTCCGATGGTGTGTGCTTAGGCAAAAACGCCTAGCGTGACAGCAAAAGTGGTCAGCATGATAGCTGACCACTCTGGTTGTGTCAAATATTTAAAAATGGCGCACAGGCCACAATTGGAGTTAATAGATTTCTTTGTTCAATGTTGCCAAAAATTCGGCGTTGTTGTCAGTTTTGGGCAGGCGCTCCAAAATCATTTCGGTGGCTTCTGTGCCGCCGCCCACGGCCGTAATCATGCGGCGCAGGGTCCAGATGCGCTGCAAATCTTCTTTGGGCAGCAGCAAATCCTCGCGGCGGGTGCTGGAGCGTTCAATGTCAATGGCCGGGAAGAAGCGGCGTTCGGCCAGTTTGCGGGTCAGGTGCATTTCCATGTTACCGGTGCCTTTGAACTCTTCATAAATTACGTCGTCCATGCGGCTGCCGGTATCAACCAGGCAGGTGGCAATAATGGTTAAGCTGCCGCTTTCTTCAAGGTTACGGGCCGCGCCAAAGAAACGTTTGGGCGGGTAAAGGGCTGCCGGGTCAATACCGCCAGACAGCGTGCGGCCGCTGGGTGGAACAACCAGGTTGTAGGCGCGGGTCAGCCGGGTAATCGAGTCCATCAAAATGGCAACGTCCCGCCCGCCTTCTACCAGGCGTTTGGCTTTGGCCAACGCCATTTCTGCCACGCGGGTCTGGTCTGATTCCGGGTCATCAAAGGTGGCGGCCATCACTTCGGCGTCAACCGAGCGGTCCATGTCTGTGACCTCTTCGGGGCGTTCGCCAATCAACACCACCATCATGTGAACGTCGGGGTGATTCTGGCTGATGCCGTTGGCAATTTGTTTGAGAATAGTGGTTTTACCGGCCTTGGGCGGCGAAACAATCAGCCCGCGCTGGCCGCGGCCAATGGGCGCCAGAATATCCAGCAGGCGGGTTGAAAGAATATCTTTTCTGGTTTCCAGCCGCAGCCGTTCTTGTGGAAAAATGGGGACCATCCGTTCAAAAACGGGGCGTTTTTTGGCCGATTCGGGGTCGAGGCCGTTGACGGCTTCTACCCGCAGCAAGCCAAAATATTTTTCTGTGTCTTTGGGCGGGCGCACCTGCCCAATGACCATATCGCCGGTGCGCAGGCCAAACCGCCGTATTTGGCTCTGCGAAACGTAAATATCGTCCGGGCCGGGCAGCAGGTCAACGGAGCGTAAAAAGCCAATGCCATCCTGAATGATTTCCAGAACGCCGCCGCCAAAAATGTAGCCCTGGGCTTCGGCCTGGTGTTTGAGAATTTGTAGAATCAAATCACCTTTTTTTAATCGGCTGTAGCCGGAAATCTCTTCTTCTCTGGCAAGCGTACGTAATTCTTCGAGGGTTTTAGCCTCTAGCGCGGCCATATTCATGGTGAAACTCCTGATTTACTTGGTTAATTTTGATGCAATTACTGAGAAAAACCAGAGCCGTCCGGTGAGCAGCCGGCTGAGGTAAACAATCGTAAAATGATGAAATTTGCTGGGCAGCAAACCCTGAGATTATAACTTAATGAATTTACAATTCGCGTGTTGCCGGTTAAAACCGGTTAAAAACTCACGAAGGAGGCAATTGTGACACCTGGTATCCAGCGGATATATGGATTTGTATACAACAATACCGGATTTTTTTTATGATTGGGGAATGGAGATAAAGTTGCGCGTAATTGCGCGGAGCCCAATTTTCTTCACTGTATTTCCACTGCGGATTATAGCAGTTTTCGGGTGGTACGTCAATTAGCTGTAATATTTGTGAGCACTCAAAAAAAAGAGGGGTTGCCCAGGCAACCCCTCCGCTAGTTGGAACCGGCTTAAATTAGAGTTTGCTGGCCATCAGGTCGGCCAGGTCCGCGGTGCGGTTTGAGTAGCCCCACTCGTTATCATACCAGGTAACTACTTTGACCATGTTGCCGCCCAATGCCTGGCAGAACTGGGCATCAATGGAACTGGAGGCCGGGTTGCCTTTGTAATCAATAGACACCAGCGGCTCTTCTACGTAATCCATCACTTTGCTGTCGGCGGCGGCGGCTTTCAGCGCGGCCCTCAGACTTTCTGTGGTTACTTCTTTTTCTACTTCGCACACAAAGTCAACAATAGAAACGGTGCTGGTGGGCACACGCAGGGCGTAGCCATCAAACTTGCCTTTGAGTTCCGGAATGACCAGCGCCACGGCTTTGGCCGCGCCGGTGGTGGTGGGGATAATGCTCATGGCCGCGGCGCGAGCGCGGCGCAGGTCGCTGTGGGGCAGGTCCAGAATTTTCTGGTCGTTGGTGTAGGCGTGAATAGTGGTCATCAACCCTTTTACAATGCCAAAGTTGTCATTAACTACTTTGGCGGCCGGGGCCAGACAGTTGGTGGTGCACGAGGCGTTTGACACAATGTGATGTGTGGCGGGGTCGTACTTGTCTTCGTTCACGCCCAGCACAATGGTCAGGTCTTCGCCTTTGGCCGGGGCGCTGATGATGACTTTTTTGGCGCCTGCTTCCAGATGTTTGCCGGCGGTTTCTCCGGTGCGGAAAAAGCCGGTGCTTTCTACCACAATATCCACACCCAGTTCGCCCCAGGGCAGATTGGCGGGGTCGCGCTGAGAGAGCACCTTCAGCATTTTGCCGTCAACCATCAGGCCGCCTTCTACCACTTCAACCGTACCGTCAAACTTGCCGTAGTTTGAATCATATTTGAGCAGGTGAGCCATGGTGGGCACATCGCCAATGTCATTTACGGCAACAACTTCCAGCGTGTCCGGGTAGTTATCACGAATGGCTTTAAATACCTGCCGTCCAATGCGGCCAAATCCGTTAATTCCAACTTTTGTTGTCATTTTTTAAAATCCTCCACAGTTCAGTTAGTAATGACGTTTAAAGTTTGTTATTGTACCAATTCATTAATTGGTTAGCCAGCTTTGTGGGGTCGTGGCGCCAGGGGCGGGGTTCGTTAACCACGTCGGCGCCAATAACCGTGTATTTACTGCCGGCAGGCGACGTTGGCTGCACAGGTGTCAGGTGGCGCATATCTTTTGGAATGGGATGCGCCAGATTGTTGTTGCTCAGTACCGTGTCAAACAGTATATTTGGCGATTCAAAGGTTGATTCACCCCCGGCCATCCGCGCGTGCGCCTGAATGGCCTGCACGTGGTCATCCAGCGAGTAGCCATCTGTTTCGCCGGGCTGGGTGGCTACATTGCAAATGTACACTTTGGCCGCCTTGCTGGTTCTGATGGCGGCTGTGATTTCCGTGACCAACAGATTGGGAATGACGCTGGTGTACAGGCTGCCCGGCCCGGCCACAATCAAATCGGCGTTGAGAATGGCCTGCACGGCAGGGGGAAAGGCGCGCGGCGCGTCGGGTTGCAGGTAAACACGTAAAATGGGTGCGTTGGCTTCGGGAATGGCGCTTTCGCCGGCAACGGTGCGGGTTTGCGCGCCTTCATCAACTTCGGCGTAAAGAGTAACATTTTCCAGCGTACTGGGCAAAATTTTACCCCGAATATTGAGCACCCGGCCGCTTTGGTACAACCCTTCTTCAAACGAGCCGGTTACTTCGGCCATGGCGGTGATGAACAGGTTGCCAAAACTGTGCCCCTCTAGCCCGCCGCTGCGAAAACGGTAGCGGAAAAGTTGGGTGGTGAGCGCCTCATCATCGGCCAGGGCGGCAATGCAATTGCGGAAATCGCCGGGGGGAAGTACGCCCAGTTCACGCCGGAGCTTGCCGGATGAGCCGCCGTCATCGGCCACGGTAACAATGGCGGTAATATTTTCGGTGTGGTGTTTAAGCCCGCTGAGCAACACGCTCAGGCCGGAGCCGCCCCCAATGACCACAATTTTGGGGCCGTCACGTCGGCGGCGACGGTGACGGTGGACTTGCTCGGCCACGTATTCAAGGTTGGCCTGGTCCGGCAGAAAGGCCTGAAGCAGATGTTTATTCAATTGGAAAAGACTGTAACCAATTAACCCGCCGCCCACGGTAACAAAAATCAACCCGCGAATCCAGCGGGGCCAGGCTTGCAACAGCACCAGCCGCAAAAATGCCGGGTACGTTGTTTCGGCGTACAGTTCACGCAGGAACAGGCCAATGCCCAACCCTACAATAACCACCCCAACCATCAGGGGGATGAACCACCGCTTTAGCCCCAAACCGGGGTGCAGCAGCCGGAAAACCGATTTCACACCGCTGCGCATAACGCCTCTGATTTTGCTGGTAACCGGCAGCAAACGCGGCCGTTGCGCAAGCCACCCGCATTATAGTCTAACGCGGTATTATAGTCAATTATTGTGAAAATTACCACGAATTGTCCAGCGTGCGCTTGAGTGCCCAGTCAAAGGAGTCTGCGTACTCTTCACGGGCGGGAATGAAAAACTCTGCAAACAGTTTGCGGTCTTTGCCCAGGGCCTGGTTGAACTGGCTGAGCAGGTGTTGCCGTGCGGCCTGCCACTGGCGGGTTAAAAATCCGTAGCGGTACATTTCAATGTATTTGCCGGCCGATTTATCCCAACTGGCATCCAGATTCATGGCGGTGCGCACCAGGTGGTGGTGGTAATCCGGATTGCCGCGGTAGTTGTCTATGGCTTGTTTGATTTGCCAAAAAAAGGCGTTGGCTTCTCCCCAGTAATCACTGATGTCAAGCCAGTGGTACAGGTAGGCGCAGTGGCTCACTTTGGTCAACCCGCCGGTGGCCCGGCCAATCACCACGTTGCCCACTAATGAGGCTTCGTAATCAACCAGGCCGCACGGCTCAAAGCGGCTGGGAATCAGCGAGAAATCGCCGCCGGCCAAAATCAGTTTTGAGAGGGGCAGGTTGAAGCTGTTGTTGAAATATACCCGGCTGGGGTATAGTTGCGAAAGCTGGAAAAAGCGGGCTTCGGTGGCTTTGCCGTTGGCATCGCCGTCTGGCGCAGAGGCCAAAATGATGAACTTGGTTCCGTTGTCGTAGGCCAGCGTACGCTCAATGATGTCTGCAACCAGGCCAAAGTTTTTCTGGTCTACCAGCCGCCCCACCGCTGTGATGAGAATGGGGTTCCACATTGGTTCGGTGTTAAAAGTTTCAAGGTGAAGCAACCGTTTCAGTTGGGCTTTTACGTCAAGCTGGTCGGCGGTAAAGTTGTGGTCGGCAGCCAGCATTTTGGCCTGGGTTTCCGGGTTTTGGAAGATGGGATTGTTTGGCCCGCGTTTTTGCTGCATCTCTTGCAGCACAGCCGCCTTGAGCCACGGCAAATTTTCGGCGCGGTTTATGTTGCTCATGCCGTTGGTAATGCCGGCAATGGGCAGTTTTTCAAACAGGTCCAAATGCCGGTTGGGCACAAACACCTCGCCGGGGGGAGCGCCTTTTTGCTCAAAAGCACGCTGCCACACTTCGGCATAACCCATTTTCAGTTCGGCGGCGTACCCCCACGTGCCGGCAATATCACCGCTGACGGTGGTGATTTTACCGCCGGTTTCGTGTACCTTGAGCATACACGCCTTCATTAGATTCAGGTTGTCAAAAAAATCAAAATATTTGTGAAACAGAGCGTGCCCCGGCAAATTGATGCGCTCCAGAGAATTGTAACCGCCGCCAATCAGCGGCGTAACGCCCTGGTAGGTGGCGTTGTGAATGGTGAAATGCACCGGCACATCTTTGAGGTATTCATCGCCCAGGTAAAAAGGAACCAGCCCCACGTGGTAATCGTGCAGGTGAACCGTGTCAAACCCGGCATGTTTGATATACCCGGCCATGGCCTGGCTAACCGAGGCGTACAGCCGCAGCCCCATTTGGGGGTCGCTGGGGTAAATGTTGCCGGGGCCGGTCCAGTTGAGTTGCCAGTCATCCCAAAAATAGACCACCTTTTGCCCATCGGGGAAGGTGTGTTCGTACACATCAAAATAAAACGTTTGCCCGCTGAGCGTGGCCGGAAACTGCACATCAAGTTTGGTGAGCCGGCTTTTATCAAACTGGGCAAAACAGGGCGAGAGTGTGACCACTTCCAGTTCGATGTTTTGCCGGGCGGCGGCTTTGACCAACTCCGGCGGGAGTTCTTCAACAATCACACCCAGCCCGCCAACTTTGGCACCCAGCCCGCTGCCAACGCGGCCAATTTCCCAGGCGGGCATGGCAACTCGGAGTTTTTTCATTGAATATATCCTTTTTCAAGATGGTATCGGGAGAAGTGACCGCATTTTACCACGTTTGCGGCGCGGGGCAAGTACACAGGGGCGGCTTATTTGCGGATTTGCGGCAGAAACGTGGTGTAGATTTTATCAACCAAAAACAAGGTCACCGGGATGGTTTGCGGCGAGTTGAGCGCGTCCGGGTTGGTGGCGGCAACGGTAATGGTAGCGCCGGCGGTTGTGCCCGCCGCGCCGTTGAGGATGCCGCCGCTGTTTATCACCGATGCCGTTACCGTGGCCGGGGCGTCGCCGCTGGTTGCGCCGAGTTGCAGCCAGCTTTGGCTTCTGCCGGCTGTCCAGTGCAGTACCTGGCTGCCGGTGTTGGCAATGTGCAGGGTTGCACCGGGCGGCACAACCTGCCCGCTGCCGGCCTGCGAAAGAAAAATTACCTGCGCCGCCGATACCGACAGACTGGGCACCGGCTCATTCAGGGTGATGGTGTCTGCACTGGTCACAGTTTGGCTGCCATCGGAGTAGCGCACGTACACGGTTTTGGTACCGCTGCCGCGTGGCAGCTCAAAATTGAGGGTTGGCGACCACGCCTGCCACGCTGCGCCGGCAAAGCCGGGGTCGCTGCTGATTTGCACACCGCTGACAGGGCCAATGCTGCCCCAGCTTGAAACATCCTCTTTGGTCAGCGTTACGGTAACGTGGTAATCGGTGGTTTGGGCTGCGTCGTTATTGATAAAAATGGGCAGCACGCGGGGCTGTGCGCCCAAATCCATGGTCCAGTAGTTGCCCCAACTGCCGCCGGTGGTGTGACCCACCCCAACCTCACGGTAGTTGCTGTTGAGAATGTTGGCCCGGTGCCCGCCGCTGTTCATCCAGCCGGTCATTACTGCCGCCGGGGTTGTGTAACCGCCGGCAATGTTTTCTCCCACGTAGCAGCGCCCCCAGCCGTAGGGCGCATACCCGGCGGCGCAGGCCCGTTCGGATGCGGTTGAGCCGTTGGAGCCGGTGTGGTCAAAAAAATTGTTGGCAATCATGTCGGCGTTGTGGGCGCGGGCGCTGAGCGTGAGTTGGGTGTTGCGGGCCAGCGGCGGCAATCCGCGCGAGGTTCGCTCCAGGTTCATCAGCCGGATGACTTCAAGCTCAAACGATTCGCTCTGCGTTTGCGGGCCGGCAGGGCCTTGCGCGTGGGCGGCGGGCGCCAGCGACAGCCAGCCCAGCAGCGCTATAAAAATGAGAGTCAGAAATTTTTGCATGCCGTACATCCCGCCAAAAACTGTTACACGCCACAATTGTGCGTGGGTTTACGTTCTTTAATACGCAACACCGGCCAATCCCTTTACAGGTTAGCACAAATCAATGTTGATGTCTGTGGAAATTGTGTGTGGGTTGTATTTGCGCCGGGTCAGTGATCTAATCGCCAGTGCAGAATTGCGGTGTCTAGCCGCGCAGCCACCGAAGATGGTGTTTCGCTGCCGGGTGGATTTTCGCGTAGCCAGGCAGGTGGGGCAGGCTGCTGGGCCTCCAGCGAGAAGGCCGGCGCCCGCCGGACGGTCATTCCGGCAAAATGGGCCGCCGCCGGGGGGATGCGGTAGCCGGCGTGCAGGCAGCCGGTGACCGGGCAGAACCAAATCACGGTGCAAATTTCCGGCGTGCTGCCCGGCGCGGCAAACACATCCAGCCGGAAACCCGCCAGCGATACGGCCCACACACCGGAATCAGGGTGATTTGCCGCGCCGGGC
>RFJF01000732.1 GCA_003695455.1 Chloroflexota bacterium | reverse complement strand
CCATTTGTCCCTACTTATCCACAGTTATTCAGAGGTTATCCACAGAAATCAGAAAATGCGTAATAGTTTGAATCATCAGAAGGCCATTACGGGCTGTGCTTGTAAGTGGCATGTCAGGGTGGGGACAATAGCGGGGTACAGAACTTCGCGCGATTTGGATTTTCGGCTTTGTTGTTAGTCTGCCGCCTATATTTATCAAGAACGAAACCATATTTACTTTACTTAAAGTTATCCCCATTGGCATATTACTTATCCACAGATTTTTACCAATTTATCCACAGGTTGCGTAAATTTGACGTAAATAAAAAGATGGCCCGTTTACACGCGGCCATCTAAAAAATTCAGGGCAATTCTGTAAGGTTTGCTAATAAATGGGGGTATTTGAATAAATTATTTCTCTGATAGACAGCATTTCTCGCCGCAATTGATCATCCTGTTCGATTTTTGTGGCAATTTTTTCCCAACCGTGCATGATGGTGGTGTGGTCCCGACCTCCCAGGATTTCGCCAATTTGGGGCAGCGATGCGCCGGTTTCTTCCCGGGCCAGGTACATTGCCATTTGCCGGGCCGCCGATACATCTTTGCTGCGTCCCCGGCCAATGAGTACCTCGGGGTCCATCCGGTAGAACTTTGCCACGGCCCCCACAATTTGTTCAACCGTTAGTTCAGACTGGCGAGAAACAATATCTCTCAGGGCGTGCGCGGCCAAATCCAGGTTAATGGCCTGCCGCAACATTGCCGCATGGGCAATGACTTTGTTTAAGGCGCCTTCCAGTTCTCTGATGTTGTTTTGCGCCCGCCGCGCTACAAATTCCATCACGTCATCTGGCACCGACGTGTTGAGTGAATCTGCTTTGAAGCGAAGGATGGCTATTCTGGTTTCCAAATCGGGGGGTTGAACATCGGCCAGCAAGCCCCATTCAAAGCGGGACCGCAGCCGTTCTTCCAAGGTGGTAATGGCTTTTGGGGGGCGGTCGCTGGAGAGTACAATCTGCCCTCCGGAGGAGTGAAGTGCGTTGAATGTGTGAAAAAATTCTTCCTGTGTGCTTTCTTTGCCGGCAATAAATTGAATATCGTCAATCAACAGAAAGTCTGTGGTGCGATACTTCTCGCGGAATGCTTCGGTAGATTGGGTACGAATGGCATTGATCAAATCATTGGTAAACGTTTCTGACGTAGTGTAGATTACCCGTTTACCCTGGTTCACGGCAAAATGGGCCACGGCTTGCAGCAAGTGCGTTTTTCCCAGCCCCACACCGCCGTACAAAAACAGCGGGTTGTATGCTTCGGCGGGTTTTTCTGCCACAGCCAGCGATGCGGCGTGGGCCAACCGGTTTGACGCACCCACAATAAACTGATCAAAGGTGTATCTGTTGTTGAGCATCACGGGCAAACTTCCTTCCGGGCTGCGTCCGTTTTGTCCATTTTTGACCGGCGGGGCGGGGGGCGGGGAATCCACGGCCTCGGGAGAGGGAACTTTTGCCATCGTTTCATCGTTGGCAACGGTAAAGTGAATATCAACAGGCCGCCCCAACACATTTGCAACCGTTCGGTTAATTGTAGTGAATAATCGGTTTTCCAGCCAATCTTTGGCAAATTCGTTTTTGGTGCCAATTACCATTTGGTCATGATTTTGTGAGACAATTCGGGTATCCTTCAACCAGGTATCAAACGTGGCCCGCGTCATTTGCAACTGAAGCTCTACTAATGTGTCTTTCCAGACTTGTTCAGAGTTTAATGACATTACACACTTCTCCAAAAACTTGATTGACCGGCGATTTTGTACCGGAGCGCACCAAACGCACTCTCGCAGGGCAAAACCGCTCTGAATTTAGACAAAAAAATACACAAGCGTGCCATGAAAAAGGTCTTGGCAAACTTACTTACTGCCATAAGAAAAAGAAAATTTTTTTAGGAGGATGAACCCAACGTGGCGCAAAAAATATTTTAGCCGCAATCGTGGTGATTACTGATGGAAATTCGAATGACCTCAATTAAGGCAATCGGGGAGAATTGCGTGTGGCATTCAGTTGCGGCAAAAAGGTTATGGTCGCTAGCCAGCCCCCCTCCATCCGGGGCAGTACAGAGTTCAAAAAAATGTTAAAACAATGAAAAATCCGTGTGAATCCCTAAAGTGACTCGCATTTTATCAAACCTGATGCCAGCTTTCAACCCCTTCACCTTAAAATAGACAGGCAGAATTTGGGTTTTAAGAATCATTATGGTTAGCTGATTTTTTGATGTGGACAAGCTGTTGATAACCGGTGGAAAACAAAAGGAAATACAAGGATAACTCCGGGATAACTGAGAGGTGTTTCTTGTGATGCAAATTTAAATAATAAACCGGGAGAGCTGGTCGGCTATTTGCCGGCTCTGGTGCCGGATCATTCCCAGCGGTACGTTGGTGCTGAGGGCCAGCGACAGCAATATTCCCTCGGCCAGGGTTAAGGTGTAAAGCCGGTAGGCCGCGCCTTCGTGCAGGCTCTGGGTAAATCGGCCTGCACGTTCGCCCAGAAACGCGGCAGCCTGGGCCGCAGTCTGTGTGCTGTGGGCTACCAACACTGTCAATTCTTCGCACTCTTCCCGGCTCAATATACCGGCCTGGGCAATGAGGTCTGTGCCTGCTACCAGCAAAATGGCCTCGGCGCGAACTTCTCGGTTGAGGTCTCTTAAAAGCCGCAGAATCTCGTTTTCGCTGGCGCGCAAAAAACGCACGGTTTCCTGGGGAACAAGGGGCGGTTGGGCGGTTTGGGCAAAATATTGCGTTTCGGGTGTGGTAGTGTCTGCCGCCGGCGGCGGAACGGGGTATGTTCCGCTGGGTTCTTTTCTGGAACGCATCTTTGCCAGCGATACCGGATCGGGGGTGAGGATGCGCTGGCGCGTCCGGCCCAGTGCTTTGTCTACCAGTTCCGGTAAATCACCCACAAAAAAGGGTTTGGGTAATACGCCATCAATTTTGATGTCTTTTAAATTGGCCGGCAAATCTTGTCCAATCAGCGGGATCAGCATGATTTTTGTATCGCTTTTTGCGTCTCTGATCGCCTGGATTAATTTTGCCGGGTGCATATCTGTGAGCGCAATATCTACAATGACCAGATCAAAACTGTGTTCAACCACAGCATGCAGCGCATCGGCACCGGAATGGACACAGGTTGCGACGTATTGCCCGGAGTTCTGCAACCCCTCCGTGAGCATAAAACCAAATCCCTCATCACTGTCAACTACAAGTATATTAGGCTTTGTCATGAGACTTCCGTGAGGTTTTTTTGAGGCATTTTTTTTGCGATTCCCGAGGTTTACTTATCTGCCATTGTAATGTTTTTTTGTTAAAAGTCAACAGCGTAACGCACCCGCCTGCGCCAAAAAAGCGCCGCAATCAGGGCGGCGCTAGCCGGGTTTACAGCGAGTGAATTACCTTCTCCGGCGCAAAAACAGCACAACCACAATTCCGGTAGCGGCCATTGCTGCCACACCCAGCGCCAGCAGAATAACAACCATCAGCCAAACGGGAGACTGCGATTCCGTGGCCGGAGATGGAGCGGTGGCAACGGGTTTGGGCGGCGGAATGGGCGTAGGCTGTACTGTCGGCTGCGGAGCCGCGGCGCCCTCTGCAGCGGTTGGTTGCGGCAACGGGCCGGATTGTTCGGATTGGGTGGTCTCTCCGGTGTCTGCGGTGGCGGCCGGTTTTGCTTCCTTTAAAGCTTCTGCTGCCGCAGGTTCCGGTGGGGTGGTGGCCGGCGGTGCGGCGGCTTCTGATTTTTGGGCCGTTTCCGCGCGCGATGCGCCGGCCATGCCGGGTGCGGCCTCCTGCGCCGGGGCTTCTGCGGGAGCGGCTTGCAGGGCGGTGTCGTCGGCAGCAGCCGGGGGGGCGGCTTCGGCGGCGCTCATTTCTTCAACCGCTTCGGCGGCAGACTCTTTCGCTATTCCGCCGGCCACCTCGCCGGCCATCTCTGCGGCTTCCGCTT
>RFJF01000731.1 GCA_003695455.1 Chloroflexota bacterium | reverse complement strand
CCGGCAAATCCGGGCAGCAATCCGGCGGCGGCCACACCCCACCGGCTGTTGGCCCGGTCTGACCAGCCGCCAAACAACGCGGTTGAACCCATCGAAATGAGACCATTTGCGCCCAGCGCCACGCCTGTCAGCGAAGCCACGCCCACCGTCAGCCCGGAAACCGATGTGCTTTGGCCGAATTGACGGCTCAAAAAGAGGCCCAGCGTGGGCAGCAGAATTCCGGCCATGACCAGCCGGTTGACCCCCAGCAAGCCAAATGCCGACGCCAGTTGGCCCCGGTGGGAGCGTGAATCGGTGCCGGAGGTAGCCGGCTGGTGCGGCCCGGTTGCTGTTCGCAGGCCGCGGGTTTCCGGCAGAAACAGCAGCGCAACCAGCGCGCCCAGCAGCGTCAGGGTTGCGCCCGCGCCCATGGCCGAATGGTAGCCCAGAATATCGGTGAGCAGGCCGCCCAACACCGCCCCCCCGGACGCGCCCAAAAAGAAAAATAACTGGTACACCCCTACCCGCTGCCCCCGATTTCCGGGGTGGCTGATGTCCAGAATAATTGTGTTCCCGCCCACCCAGATGCCCACCCAGGCCATGCCCCACAACAATCGCCCCAGCAATAACGGCCAGAAACCCAGCGTCAGCGCGTAAATGGCGGTGGACAACGCGCCCAAAAAGAGCGACGGCACAAACAAGCGGCGGCGCGGCAGGCGGTCGTACAGTGCTCCAACCGGCCCGTTCAGCGCCAGCCGGATAAACCGGTTAGCCGACAGCAAAATACCAATGGCGGCTACCGGCACCGCCGCATCGGCGGCGTGGGTTGGCAGCACCGCGTACAGCGATGTGTCGCCAATCAGCGACAGCGCCGTACCCAGGCCAACCGGCCAGAGCACGCGCCAGACAGAAAACGGAATGGGTGGTTTCATAGGTCACCTTTGGGTTGGACAAATCTTAAAAATTATAGAGCCGTGCCCGCATTTTTAGAAATACGCGGCAAATCCGCAGACAACGGTTAACAATAATTTGACAAGCGGTTAACATTGACAAAAAATTGAGGGCGTGTTATCTTAGAGCCACCCCAAAATAGGGTAATCTTCAGCCACAAAATCTGGTGATTAACATCACCGCGAGCAACGGAGCTCTGAGAACATCCATTTTTCTCCCAAATTTCAACGCCAGCCGGGAAGTTGTGCCAAATGCATGGCCGCGTCAGTAAAAACCCAATCCGTCAGCTGCAGAACCGTTGCAAAGTTCTCTCGTTTACAAACACCCACAAAATATTTTGTGTTTGGTTAAATTTTTAAGGAGGATTTTCAGTGAAAAAAGTTCTACATGTTGTGTTTTTGGTATCGCTGCTGTTTGCCACCATGCTGGGCGTGGCTTACGCGGCTCCGCCCCAGCAAACCGGGCAGGAATACACCGTTCAGGCCGATGACTGGCTGAGCAAGCTGGCCGAGAAAAACTACGGCGACGTGCTGGCCTGGCCCGTCATCTGGAAAGCCACACAGGCCAAAGCCGCAGAGGATGACAGCTTTGCCGTCATCCCCGACCCCAACATCATTGAAGTGGGGCAAAAACTGTGGATTCCGGATGAAAGCGAAGCCGCAGCCCTGCTGGAACAGTTTGCCGCCGAACGCGCCGCCGCCTCGGTAGAAGGCTCGGCGGACATTACGGGCGAATTGAACCTGCTGTGCGTGGTAGACCTGGAATGGTGCGAAGGCATGGTCTTTGAGTTCAACAAACTCTACCCCGGCATCATCATCAATTGGGTGCGGATGTCCAGCGGTGAATCGCTGACCCGCCTGCGCAACGAAGCCAGCGACCCGCAGTTTGATGTGTGGTGGGGCGGCCCGGTTGACAGCTACATTGCCGCCGCCAAAGAAGGGCTGCTGGAACCGTACGACAGCCCCAACGCCGTCAACCTGCGCGACCCCAACCTGATGAAAGCCGATGACAACAGTTGGTTTGGCATTTACGTCGGCTCGCTGGGCTTTGCCACCAACACCAACTACCTGGCCGAACATCCGGAAGTGCAGGCGCCTACCAGTTGGGCCGAGTTGATTGAACCGCAGTGGAAAGGCCAGATTCTGGTGGCCCACCCCTCCAGCTCCGGCACCAGCTACACCCACCTGTGCACCAACATTCAGTTGAAAGGTGAAGAAGCCTGGGATTACGAACGGGCGCTGGCTGCCAACGTGCTGCAATTTACCAAGAGCGGCTCCGCCCCGGCCCGCTTTGTGGGCGCCGGTGAAGCCGCCGTGGCCATTGTTTTCTCGCACGATATTGTGGCCCAGATAGAAAAAGGGCTGCCCCTGAAGCTGACCTTCCCCAGCGAAGGCACCGGCTACGAAATCGGCGGTACGGCGCTCATCAAAGGCGCCAAGCATCCGGACCTGGCCAAATTGTGGATTGACTGGGCGCTGACCCCGGCGGCGCAGGAACTTGGCCCCAAATACAGCGCCTACCAGGCCCCCACCGTTATCGGCGCAGAACCCTCCAAACCTGAACTGCTGGATGTAAAGCTGATTGATTACGATTTTGAATTCTGCGGCAGCAACAAGAAAGACATCATTGACCGCTTTACCAATGAAATTGCCAACGCCGAAAACCTCAAACAGTAACGGATTAATTCCAATCAAATAGCCAATAATCGGGGGACCCCAGGCATGAGGGTGATTGTGCCTGGGGTTTCCCAAATTTTACCCCAGCGAGTCACTATGCAACAAGCAGGCCAACTCAGACAGGCTCAAAAAGCATCGTTTCAACAAAATATAGTGCGGCGCATCAACGAATTCCGGCTGATTGCGCAGGATAACGTGCTGATGGTGGGGCTGCTCATCGCCAGCATTTTCATTTTTCTCTTTATTATTTTGCCCATTGCCCGGGTTATAGTGCAGGGCTTTTTTGTTGCCGCCACGCCCGGCAGCGAGCAGGCCGTGCCCAATGTGCTTACCCTGCAATATTATGCTTATTATTTACAAACCACGGTTTCACAAATCAACCTGGATTATTTTTACCGCTACTTTGACCCCCAATACAGCACCCACGCCCGACTTGTGTTGAGCAACACCATGTTGATGGGACTGCAAAGCGCATTTTACGGCACCCTGCTGGGCTTTATTTTTGCCTACACTGCCGTGCGCTGCCAGATTCCCTTTCCGCGCGTGTTCCACGTGTTTGCGCTGCTGCCCACCATTTCGCCGCCGTTTGCCATTGCCATTGCCAGCATTTTGCTGTTTGGCCGCAACGGATTGATTACCAAACAAATTCTGGGCATTGATTTTACGGTGGGCGTCAACGATATTTATGGGCTGGACGGGCTGGTTTTTGTGCAGACCGTCACCTTTTTCTCCATTCCGTACCTGATTATCCGGGCTATGCTGGAACGGCTGGACCCCGCCACAGAAGAGGCAGCGCTGAGCATGGGGGCCAGCAAGTTTCACATTTTCCGGACCATTACCATGCCGCTGCTCATTCCGGGGCTGGCCGGCTCGTTTCTGCTGTTGTTTGTGGAATCGCTGGCCGATTTGGGCAACCCGCTGCTGCTGGGTGGCAACGCCACCGTGCTGTCATCGGAAATATTTCTGGCTATCAACGGCGAATTCAACCAGCAAAAAGGGGCGGCGCTGTCGCTGGTGCTGCTCATCCCCACGGTCACACTGTTTCTGGTGCAAAATTACATTGTCAAAAAACGCTCCTACATTTCTGTTACCGGCAAGCCGACCGGCGGCCAACTGCTGGTCAAGGAACCGGCCATTCGCTGGTCATTTATTGCGGCCAGTTCGCTGACGCTGGTGCTGATTGTTGCCCTGTACGCCTCAATTCTGGGCGGCTCGATTACCCGGCTGTGGGGTGTGGATTACTCCATTGATTTTCAGCACTACCGGATTGTGTTCAATCAGGGGCTTGAGGCCATCATTGACACCACATTTCTGTCGGTGGTAGCCACGCCGCTGGCCGGGCTGATGGGCATGTTGATTGCCTTTATGACCATCCGCAAAACATTTTCCGGCAAAGAGGCGCTCGACCTGTTTTCAAATATGGGTGGCGCGGTGCCGGGCATCATTTTGGGCATCGGTTACATCATTGCCTTTATTCAGCCGCCGTGGTGGGCCTGGGTGATTGTGTACACCGTGCTGGCGCTGTATTTAACTTCTACCGGCAGCAAATCTCTACTCACCCGGCTGATATTATTTGCCGGCGGAACAATTATCGGGCTGGGGTTGGCCGGCCTGCCCGGCGGAGCCGGTTCCGGCGCGTTTCTCAGTTACGCCGAGTGGTACTATTTACTGGCGGCGCTAACCCTGATTGTGGCCGGCATTGGCTGGTGGGGCGCGGAATCGGCCAAAAAACGGTGGCTGGTTGCCGGCCCGTTTCTGGCGATAACCGCGTACATGGCCCTGTACAATTTTTTGGGCACGCAGTTCAGGGCGCTCTTCATCTGGAGCCGCACCCTGCCGGGCCAGCAGTGGCCCAAAGTGGTCAGCAGCATCGCCGACCAGTTGGGCGTGTTTTTTCAACTGCCCAACGCGCTGATGGGCCTGACATTTATGACCATCACCATTTTTTTGATGGCCCACATCGGCAAAAAAGCCAAACTGCCGGTAGCGGCGCTGATGCTGGTGGTTTGCGCCGCGCTCTCAATGGAAGGCAAACCGATGGCGCTGGTGGGCACGGCCTACATCATTATTTTTGCCTACGCCGTGCGCAGTTTGCCGGCCTCGGTGCGGGCCGGTGTGGCCGCGTTGCAACAAATTGATGCCTCCATCGAAGAGGCTTCGGCAAACCTGGGCGCCGACGCCCAGTACACCTTCCGCCGCATCACCCTGCCGCTGATTTTGCCGGCCTTCATTGCCGGGCTGATTTTCAGCTTTGCCCGCCACATGACCAGCCTGTCGGCCATTATTTTTCTATCTACCGGCAAATGGCGCATTCTCACCCTTGAAATTCTCGATTCGGTGGAACGCCGGGGGTTGAGCGTGGCCGCCGCCTACTCAACCGTGCTGATTGTGATTGTGCTGATTGGCATCGGGCTGACCTACTTTATTCTCAACCGCACGCTGGGCAGCAGTGGCCAGCGGATTGACCTTGACCTGTAATTCCGGAGGATTCTGTGAGCTTTCTACTACTTGAAAATCTGGTAAAAGAATTTGTGGGGCGCGGCGGCGAAGGCATTGTCCGCGCTGTGGACCAGGTTAACATCAGCATTCAGGAAGGCGAGTTTGTGACTCTGCTGGGGCCAAGTGGCTGCGGCAAAACCACCACCCTGCGTCTGATTGCCGGCTTTGAGTTCCCCACCGAAGGGCGGATTGTGCTGGACGGTGAAGAAATCAACGACCAGCCGCCCAACCAGCGTGACATGGCTATGGTTTTTCAGAGTTACGCCATTTTTCCGCACCTCAATGTCTTTGAAAATATTGCCTACGGTCTGAAAATCCAGCGACTGGGCAAAGACGTTATCAAAAACAAGGTCCAGCGCGTGCTGGAACTGACCGAACTGACCGGGCTGGAAAACCGCGCACCGGGCGCGCTCTCCGGCGGGCAGCAGCAGCGGGTGGCGCTGGCCCGCGCGCTGGTGATGGAACCCAAAGTCCTGCTGATGGACGAACCCCTCTCTAACCTGGACGCCAAACTCCGCGAGCTGATGCGCACCGAAATCCGGCGCATCCAGCAAACGCTGGGCATCACCAGCGTTTACGTGACTCACGACCAGCTTGAGGCCATGACCCTATCTGACCAGATTGTAGTGATGAATCAGGGCCGGATTGAACAAATCGGCACGCCGTCGGATATTTACCGCCACCCCAAAACCGCATTTGTGGCCGATTTTATTGGACGCACCAATTTTGTGGACGGCACGGTTCACGCCATCAACGGCGATACGGTGGCACTGGAAATTTTTGGCAAAACGCTGTCCATTCCCAAACCGGACAATCCGGTTTCGGCGGGCAAACCGGCCCGGCTGGTGGTTCGCCCGGAGGCCATTCAGGTGGCGGAGGCCAGCGGGCAGTTCGAGGGTGTTGTGCGCTGGGCATCGTACCACGGCAACGCCGTGGAATACGAAGTGGAAATTGCCGGCCAAAAGCTGACCGTCATTAACACCGACCCGCGACACATCAAAATTTACCCGCGCGGACAGCAGGTTGGCGTCACATTTTTAGAAGATTGTCTCTACATTCTCCCCAAAGAAGAATAAATGGTCGCTGCCAATCCCCTCGACTTGCTGATGCTGGGCCACTTTGCCCGCGACATTGTGGCCGTTGACGGCCGGGCCGAATGGTTCAACGGCGGCGGCGTCTATTTTGGCAGCGTGGCCGCCCGCCGGCTGGGCGCCGAAGTAGGCATTGTAACCCGCCTCCACCGCGATGACTTCCCCCGGCTGGCCGAGCTGGAAGCGCTGGGCATCCGCGTGTTTGCCGCCGATGCCGGCGCCACCTCCGGCATCGAAAACCGGTACAACTCTGCCGATATGGAACGGCGCGAGTGCAAACTCATCAACTTTGCCGGCCCAATCCGCGCCGCAGACCTGCCGGATGTGCCGGCCAAAATTTACGCCATCACCCCCATTATTGCCGGCGAGGTTGACCTGCCGCTGCTCAAACTGCTGGCCCGGCGCGGCCCGGTGGCGCTGGATATTCAGGGATTTGTGCGCGTGCCGCAGGGCCGTAATCTGGTGTTCCAACCGTGGGCCGATATGGAAGAAGGTCTGCGCCACGTAACCTGGCTCAAAGTAGACCGCGCCGAGGCTGAAATGCTGACCGGCCTGACCGATTTGCAGGCCGCCGCCCGCCGGCTGGCCCAATTTGGCCCCCGCGAAATTGTGCTCACCCAGTCGTCCGGGGTGACGGTGTTTGCCGGCGGCAAATTTTACCACGGCCCGTTTACCCCGCGCTCGCTGGCGGGGCGCACCGGCCGCGGCGACACCTGTTTTGCCACCTACCTCACCCGGCGGCTCACCCACTCGCCGGAAGAAGCGGCGCAGTGGGCCGGAGCCGTGACCACGCTCAAACAGGAAACACCCGGCCCGTGGCGCGGCCCGGTTTCTGCGGCACAGGCACTGCTACAGAGTTTGTGGAGTGCGTGGAGTTTGTAGAGTTTGTAGAGTTTGTAGAGTTTCAATCGTAGTTCGTAGCTCGTCATTGCTAAGAAACAAGGAATTGTGGTTCCACCGTATTTCAGGCAGTAACGTTGCAATCCATAAAACGTAATGCGTAAAACGTAAAATTACGT
>RFJF01000730.1 GCA_003695455.1 Chloroflexota bacterium | reverse complement strand
GGTCGGTCAGGAACAGCACTTCAATATCGTGCTTGCGGAAGTACTCCAGGTGCGGGCTGCGAGACAGCACGCCGTAATCATCGCCCAAAATGTAGTAAATTTCGGTCTGGTCGTCTTTCATTCGCTCGGTGTACTGCTTGAGCGATACCAGTTCATCGGCGCCGCCTTTGCTGGAAGTAAAGCGGAGCAGGTCTGTAAAGCGGGCCTTGCTGTCGGGTTCGGTGGCAATGCCTTCTTTAATGAAACCGCCAAACTCCTGCCAGAAAGTGGCGTATTTTTCCGGGTCTTCCTGGGCCAGTTCTTCAAGTTGGCCGGCAATGCGGCGCACCAGCGTTTTGCCAATCTTTTTGAGCAGCGGCGTGGCCTGCACCATCTCCCGCGAGACGTTCAGCGGGATGTCCTCGGAATCCACCACCCCTTCAATGAAGCGCAGGTAGTTGGGTAGCAAATCCTTGAAATTTTCTTTGATGAGCACCTTGCGCGAGTACAATTTAAGGCCAAAATCATCTTTGCCGCCAAACAGCCGGTAATCTTTTTTAGAGGGAACAAAAAGCAGGGCGTAAAACTGCACCGGCGCATCGGTAGAGGTGTGAATCCGCAGCAGTGGGTCGCCAAAATCAAAGGTAAATTGATGGTAGAAGGATTTGTACTTTTCCTCATCTACCTCGCGCGGTGATTGCCGCCAGATGGCGGTTTGCTCGTTAATCTGGTTCCATTCAAAGGTTTTTTCCGTTTTTTTGTCATCGTCATCGGCGGTGACGGTTTTTTCTTCTTTCAGGTAAATGGGGAAGGCGACAAAATCAGAGTGGGCTTTGACCACCTGCCGGATTTTGTAGTTGCGGGCGTATTCTTTGGCCGCTTCTTTCAGTTTGATGTGAATAGTTGTGCCGCGTTCGGCCTTTTCTGCGGGCGATACGCTGTACGTTCCCTGCCCGGTAGAAGTCCAGGCCACGGCGGTGTCATCGGGGCGGAAGGAGCGAGAGGTCACAGTCACTTCCTCGGCCACCATGAAAACGGAGTAGAAACCCACGCCGAACTGGCCAATCACGTCGGTGGTAACGCCCTGCCCTTTTTTACCGGCTTCTTCCATTGCTTTGAGAAACTCTTTGGCCCCTGAGTGGGCAATTGTGCCCAAGCCCTGCACAATTTCTTCTTCATTCATGCCAATGCCGGTATCGCGGATAGTGAGTGTGCGAGCCTCTTCGTCGGTTTCAATCCAAATGCCCAGTTCCGCTTTTTCATCGAGGACGTTACGGTTGGTGAGGGTTTCAAATTTCACCCGGTTGAGCGCGTCTGAGGCGTTGGAGAGGAGTTCGCGCAGAAAGATTTCCTGGTTGGAGTACAGTGAATGAATCAAAATATCGAGCAGTTGCTGGATTTCTGCCCGAAATTCAACTTGCTGGGGTACTGCTTCTTTAACGGTGTCTGCCATAGTTCTACCTCGTGGTGAATGGTTTTGGGTTAGCGTTCTGTTTAAACGGTTTGCGGGCCTCACGTGCCGTGAGGCCACAATTACAGCCGTACGCAACACAGCAGGCAGCAGAAAAATCTGTGCCTGTCTGTGGGCCGGTTTAAAACAGCAAATCTGCAAACGACGGATGGGGGCGGAAAGTTCCGCCCCCTGATTCCGGTTTTTTTTACGCTTCGCTGAATTCGCCCTCTACTACGTTTTCATCGCTGTCGGCGGTGTCACCTGTTGATGTACTACTGCCGTTGGTGGAGGGGCCTGCGCCGGGCATTGGCCCCTGCGGGCCGCCGGCTTGCTGGTATGCGGCCTGTCCCACCTGGCTGAGCGCCTGCTGGAGCGCTTCGCTGGCAGATACAATCCGCGCTTTGTCGTCGCTTTCCAACGCCTTTTTCACATCGGCCACTTTGGCTTCTACTTCTGCCTTCAGTGTGGCGTCCACTTTATCGCCCAGTTCTCTGAGCGTTTTTTCGCTCTGGTACACCAGGTTGTCGGCCAGGTTTTTGGCCTCAATGAGCGCCTTCCGTTCGCGGTCGGCTTCGGCGTTGGCTTCGCTTTCACGCACCATGCGCTCCACCTCGCTCTGGCTGAGGTTGGTGCTGGCAGTAATGGTGATTTTTTGCTCTTTGCCGGTGGCCTTGTCTTGCGCCTTTACGTTGAGAATGCCGTTGGCGTCAATGTCAAACGTTACTTCCACCTGCGGGATGCCGCGCGGCGCCGGCGGAATACCTTCCAGCCGGAACTTGCCCAGCGTCATATTATCGGCGGCCATGGGGCGCTCGCCCTGCAAAATGTGGATGTCTACCGCAGTCTGGTTGTCTTCGGCGGTGCTGAAGACCTCGCTCTTCTTGGTGGGAATGGTGCTGTTGCGCTCGATGAGGCGGGTCATAACGCCGCCCAGTGTTTCAAGCCCCAGACTCAGCGGAGTCACGTCGAGCAGTAACACGTCTTTCACATCGCCGGCCAGCACACCGCCCTGAATAGCCGCACCAATGGCAACCACTTCATCCGGGTTAACGCCTTTGTGCGGCTCTTTGCCGCCGGTCAGTTTTTTAACCAGTTCCTGCACCATCGGCATACGGGTAGAGCCGCCCACCAGCACCACTTCGTCAATCTGCTTGGCGCTGATTCCGGCGTCCTTGAGGGCCTGGTTAAAAGGCGCTTTAACGCGGTTGAGCAGGTCTTCGGTGATTTGTTCAAACTTGCTGCGGCTCAGGCGCATTTGCAGGTGTTTGGGGCCGCTGGCATCGGCGGTGATGAAGGGCAGGTTGATTTCAGTCTCCATCACTGTACTCAATTCGATTTTGGCCTTTTCTGCGGCTTCCTTGAGACGTTGCAGCGCCTGTTTGTCTTGCCCCAGGTCAATGCCCTGCTCTTTTTTGTACTCGGCAACAATCCATTCAACAATGCGCTGGTCCCAGTCATCGCCGCCCAGTTGTGTATCGCCGCTGGTGCTTTTCACCTCAATCACGCCATCGCCAACTTCCAGCAGGCTCACGTCAAAGGTGCCACCGCCCAGGTCAAATACCAGAATGGTTTCATCCTCTTTCTTATCCAGCCCGTAGGCCAGCGCTGCCGCGGTGGGTTCGTTGATGATGCGGCGCACATTCAGCCCGGCAATTTTTCCGGCGTCTTTGGTGGCCTGCCGCTGGCTGTCGTTAAAGTAGGCCGGCACGGTGATAACCGCTTCGGTTACGGTTTCGCCCAGGTAGGCTTCGGCATCGGTTTTGAGCTTTTGCAACACCATCGCGCTGATTTCCTGCGGGGTGTAGCTTTTGTTCATCACCGGAATTTTGATGCGCGGGTCGTTGTGCGGCCCTTTTTCTACAGTGTAGGCCAGGTTTTCGCGGTCGCGCTGAATTTCATCAAAACTGTGGCCAATGAGCCGTTTGGCCGAATAGACGGTGTTGTCGCTGTTGGTTACGGCCTGCCGTTTGGCGGTTTGGCCTACCAGCCGCTCGCCGTTTTTGTTGAACGCCACCACGCTGGGGGTGGTGCGTCCACCTTCGGCGTTGGGGATGACGACCGGGTCGCCGGCTTCCATGACGGCAACCACACTGTTGGTTGTTCCTAAATCAATTCCAATAATTTTAGCCATAAGTCATTTCTCCTTCTGTAAACAAATTCAGGTTCAAACAGATGTCCTGTGTGTTTCTAGTGACTAATCGTCATCATTATACGGAGGATTTGTTAGAATTGTGTTTGACCTGAAACAGAAATGAGATGAAAAACCAGAAGAGAGAAAATGGTACACCAACGCCGTCTGATTTCTGATTTGGGGATTTTTGCTGGTTGTGCAAAAAAATTACTGCGTGGCTTATTCGGCCAACTCCTGGTTGAGTTGCTGCAACGCCCGGTCCGGCCGCAGCGATCTGGCCCCGTTCAAATAAACATGCTCAATTTCCTTGATGGATTTGGTGGTATTCCAATGAATGAGCACCCGGATGCACTTTTTCAGGCCGCGTGGTACGGCCATTTCATGGCCGCACAGCAGGGCGGCATCTGTCCAGCCCAACTGGCGGGCGGCCAGCGCCGGATACTCCGACACCACGTCGGCGGTGGTGGTAAAAAAGACGCTGGCAACATCCTCTTCGGCAATGCCGTTGGCTTCAATCATGGCGGTCAACAGTTCTCGCGTTGCGGCCAGAACTTCGGCTTGTATATCATTTTCTACGGTGGTGGCGCCGCGCACGCCGCGACAAACAGGCATAAATCTTGCTCCCCGGAATTTTGTTGGATTAGTTGGATTTTTTTATTGGGTCGTGCAGGTTTTGAGAATTGGCGGTGACGTTCAGGGCATAAATTGACCGCCATTTACTTCGATGATTTGACCGGTGACGTAGCTGCTCATTTCTTCTGATGCCAGAAAAAAGACCGCACCCACGCACTCTTCGGCTACGCCGGCCCGGGCCATGGGAATGGTGGCAACCATGGCTGCCATGCGTTCCGGCGGCGAGTGGCGCTCGTGAAACGGGGTAAGAATGGTTCCCGGCGAAAGCGCGTTAACCCGAATGTTGGCCGGGGCCAGTTCTTTGGCTAATCCACGGGTAAAGGTGCTGACCGCGCCTTTGCTGGTGGCGTAAATCACCGAACCGCCGCCGCCCCCATTGCGCGCCGCAATTGAGGTAACGTTGATAATATTACCACTGCCCTGCTGTTTCATGACCGGTACCACCAGTTGGCACATATGAAATGTGGCGGTCATGTTAATATCCATAATTTGATGGTACACATCATCCGGAATTTCCGCCACCGGCGTGCGCTGCACCAGGTCACCGGCATTATTGATGAGGATGTTAATGTGACCGTATTCAGCCATAACAGCTTTCACCATTGCCGCCAAATCCGCCGGGTTGGCAGCGTCGGCCTGCACCAGCATTGCCTCGCCGCCGCCGTCGGCCACGTCGCGGGCTACGGCTTCGGCGGCTTCTTTGCTGCGGTGGTAGTGAACCACCACCTTTGCCCCGGCATCGCCAAACGCGCGGGCCAGCGCCGCGCCAATCCCTGTGCTGGCGCCGGTAATAAGCACCACTTGTTCGTCAAAACGAATTTCCATATCGGCCTGCTCCTTCAGGTTTATCCTTCCGTGACTGCCAATATAACACAGGGTTGCCATCTTTCACAAACCGCCCGAACTCAACGCACCTCAATGGGCTCCGCGCAGTGACATGAGCAAAATAATCTATGTTTCGGCATGGATAATCCATTCATCCGCCTGTGGTTTTGGCGTATAATCAAAATCGGCTCGCCCGTTATTTAATCTGACCAAAAACCACATACGAGGAAAGACAATGACGCTCGAAAACATTTACACCGCAGTTCTCAATGGAAACGCACCGGATGCCGCAGCAGGTGTTTCGGCGGCGCTGGAGGCCGGCACATCGGCCGAAGATATTTTGCACAAAGCCTGCATTCCGGCCATGACCGAGGTGGGCCGCCTATTTGAACTTGGTGATAAGTTTGTGCCGGAAATGTTGATTGCCGCCCGCGCCATGCAAGCCGCGGTAGAAATTCTCAAACCGCTGTTGGTAGACGAGGGCGTTGAAACCGTTGGCACGGTGGTATTGGGTACGGTAGCCGGTGACCTGCACGACATTGGTAAAAACCTGGTGGGGATGATGCTGGAAGGCGCCGGCTTTGAAATCATTGATTTGGGTACAGATGTTTCGCCCGACGCCTTTGTGAAGGCTGTACAAGAGAAAAAACCGGATATTGTGGGCATGTCGGCCCTGCTGACCACCACCATGCCGGCCATGGGCCGCACCATCGAGGCGCTCAAAGCTGCCGGTGTGCGTGACCAGGTTAAAATTATGGTTGGCGGCGCGCCCATCAGCCAGGATTTTGCCGATAAAATTGGCGCCGACGCTTTTGCCGGCGATGCCGGTTCCGCCTCGCGCGTGGCTAAATCAATGCTGGGTGTTGCCGCGTAAAAATTTGCTGGTTTCGTGTTCCTCAAAACACACACAAAAGCCGGAGCAATTTTGTTGCCCCGGCTTTTTATTTGTTCCGCAACCTGCGGCTAAATGACGTTATATTCACGGTTGAGTTGCTCGGCAGAGAAGCGATTGTAGGCCAGGCTGGAAATATCCACCGTAGCCGCCTGCCCATCGAGGATGATTTCGGTCATCAGTTGGCCGGCAATGGGGCCGTGCATAAAACCGTGACCGGAAAACCCGGTAACCACAAAATAGCCGGGCCGGGCCGCAATCGCGTCAATGATGGGGTGCGCATCCGGGGTGACTTCGTACAGGCCGGCCCAGTGCGACAGCAAGCCGGCGTTTTCCAGCAGCGGCAGCCGCTCGATGGCCGCATCCAGGTGGGTAAACTCCCACTCATCGCTCACGGTTTCATCAAAACCGGGCGGCTGGTTGGGGTTAGACATCCCGGTCAACAGGCCGTCGCCCTCCGGGTGAAAGTAGAGGCTGCGGGCAAAATCAATTACAAACGGAAAATCCGGGCGGAGTTCCGGCAACGGCGTGGT
>RFJF01000729.1 GCA_003695455.1 Chloroflexota bacterium | reverse complement strand
GAGTTCAGTTGTTTGCGTAGTTGTTGCATTGCTTCACTTTCCCGGGGGTCGGGAATATTTTTGGGCGATATTGCCGGTTTGCGTTCTCTGATGGCCCAACCCACTAATCCGTTCCACAAAACATCAAAAGAATCTGATTGGTGACGTGGGGCACCCGTGCGGTTGGTTACGGTTTTTTCAATTTGCCGGTGCTCAACATCAATCAGGTCAATGTACAAGCGATTCGCAGAAACGGCCTCGGCAGCACTATCGGCGGCCGATTGCAGCATTTCAGGCAGATCGTGCGTGGAAATCAACGAGCGCATGGTTTTGTAGAGCGCGTGAGTTTTTGTGAGCGTCGTTTGCATTTGGTCAAATAGCTGGGCATTTACCAGCGCGCCGGCAGCCTGGTTGGCAAAGGCCTGCGCCAGTGCAGTGTTGGTATTATCATAGGCGCCCACAGTTCGGCTGTCGAGTGTGAGGTGTCCAATGACCTTTTGGCGGGCAATCAGCGGAACCCCCATCCAGCCGCGCACGTAACCGGTGTCTCCCCACTTGAGAAAACGGGGGTCTTTTTGGGCATCGGTAATGGTGAAGGGTTGTTTTGTTTTTTTGAGGTGCTGAAACAGGGCATCGCTGGCGTCAAAAAATGTACCCACCACATTGCCAAAATCCGGCAAGCCTTGTGCCGCAACGGCTCGCAGGCCTTCTGCCTGTTCCAAAAAAACACAGGCGCTGTCAAAGGGGAGTACCCTTCTGAGTTGAATCAGAATGTTATCCAGAACTTCCTGCACCTCCAACGCCGAGGTGACTGCCGTGGTTGCCTGATACAGCGTTTCTGCCCGTTCACGCTGTTCACGCTCTGCCGCAAGCAGGCGTTCTCGCTCTTGCAGCAGGTTTTTTTGCTCGGTAATATCTACGCCCACGGCAACCAGATACCGGTGTGAACCGACTTCGGCAGGTAACATTGAACTTGACCAGGAAATAATTCGCAATTGACCTGCCTGGGTTGGCGTTGAAAGTTCTGTTTGCAACGTGTGGTCGTTGGCCGGCATGCGGCGAAAGCTGGCGGCAACAGAGTCTTTTTCTGAGTCAGATACAAAAATATCCCAGAAAAACAGGTTTTCAACCTCTGCCAGTGAATAGCCGCACACCTGCTGGCAGGTTTGATTGAGCCGGACAATGCGCCCCTGTGAGTCCAGCACCACAACCAGAACGTTGGCCGTATCCAGCACAGATGATAAAAAATCGGTATCGGCCCGACTTGAATTGAGTTCCGTTTCCAGCCGTTGCAACAGGTACCCAATTGATACGGTAACGGCCACGCTGAACAGGGTAACGGCAAGCATCAACCGCACCCAGCTAAACAGATTGTTTGCGCTGTAGTATGGCTCAAGTGGAAAACGCTGGCCCTGCACTCCGGATAACCAACCAAAAAAGGCCAGGGTTGCAATGCTGAGTAACAGAGCGAATATGGCAGCCCGGTTATCCAGCAACAGGGCTGCCAGCGTGATAAACCCCAGCAAAAAGTAAGGTCCAACACCTGCCACACCACCCAGCTCAAAGCTGATTAGCCCCGCGCTAAAAAAGAGAATCAACAAAATTCCGGCTCTGAAGCTGTAGCGCCAGCGCCGAATAAACGTGACAGCGCCAAGCAGGGCGTACACAATAAGCACCAGTGCCAATAAACCAAACCGGCCGTCTTGAATAGTGGTGGTTGTTGCCAAAACGGCCATCACCGTGCCCAGTGCAAATGTGACCACCAATATTTTGTTTAGCAGTTGGATACGCCATTCTGGCACACCCAACGGGGGGTTGGAGGATTTTGTTTGAACCACGTGCATTCTTTCTGATCGAAATGCGGCAGGACGCAGCCTGAATTTCACCACCTGATTATATCATAAATTGCAACAGGATGATTGGCAATCATGATTTTTTTTGGCGCGAGTAGGTGCGGTATTTTGATGCCCGCCCGGTTGGCCGGCACAGAGATGCCGGAACTGCCGGTTTTTCATTCATCGTTGCCGGGCTGCATGCTGAGCCTGTTTCTTTGAAAGCAAAAAGGGCCGGATTCCGGCCCTGTGGAGATAACTTTTGTAGTTGTGTTGTGTCAGACCTGTGCGCCAATGGCAGCCGGTTCGTTTTTTTCTTCGGTTGACAAGATTTTGGCTAAATCAAGCAAAATGACCAACCGGTCCGGTACTTTGGCAATACCGCTAATAAACGTGGTGTCAATGCCGGTTATCAGTGGCGCCGGCGGCTCAATGATATCTTCAGACACGCGCAAAACTTCTGAAACCGCGTCTACCACAATGCCCGCGCGCAGGTGGTTGGCCTCAACCACAATGATGCGTGTTTCTTTGGATTGTTTAACCGGCGGCAGGGTAAAACGTTTGCTCAAGTCAATCACCGGCAAAATTTCGCCGCGCATGTTGATGACACCCTCAACAAAGTGTGGTGCGTGCGGTACTACGGTCACCGGTTCCATTCTGATGATGCTTTCTACCAGCGTAATTTCTATCCCGTAAAACTCGCGCGCCAGTGAAAATACCACCAGTTGTTTGTCATTGACGGCAGCAACGGTGGCGTCACCGTTAGTCCGCGCCGATTTTGCAACCCCGTTGGCGGGCGGCGCACTTTGTGGGGCGGTATTTGAACCGTTGGCCGGTGTGCCTGCGCCGTTATTTGGGGCAGGCATTGAAAACAGCTCATCTGAACCGGCAACCGGCTTTTTATTGAGAGTCATATCGGCGGGTCTCCTTGCCTGAATTTCTCACCGATGCATACTTGAAAATCGTTACTCCTGCGTTAACGCGGCAACCTGAGCCGGGGTTGAAACGTTGATTTTCTGCTCTAACGTGTTGAGCAAATCCACAATTTGATGCGAGAGTTGTTCAACTTCGGTAGCCAGCCGGCCGGCGGTGGCCTGGTCTCCACGGTTGTGAGCTGCCACCACCTGGTGAACCAACCGGTGGATTTTGATGTGCGGCTGTTCGATGGCGGTAAATTCCGGCAGGTTGCCAAAATCGGCTTTGCCGCGGTTGTAATACCACTGGCCCATGGTACATTCGGTGTGGTCATTCAGATTTTCCTGATGCAACACCACCTGGCCGGCCATCATTTGTTCCAATTGCCGGGTCCAGCGCAGGTGGCCCCGCTTGAACAATTCAATCTGCCCGATGATGTTGTCATTGTCTGCCAGTTTAAACTGCCCCACAATCACAGTGAGCGCCTCGGCCATTTCACTCAAAGACTGGGCAGAGGCCGTGACCTCTTCTACCTGGGCGCTCATTTCCTCGGCGACTGCGCCAACTTCTTGCGTGGCGGCGCTGTTTTCTTCGCTCACGGAGGCAATGTTTTCAATTGCCTCGGCAATCTGGTTGGAACTGGCTGCCATTTCCTGAGTGGCGGCGGTATTTTCTTCAACCACAGCAGATACCGTGTCCATAGCGGCAATCAGTTCCTGCGATGACGCGCCCATCTGCTGCACCGCGGCCGAAATCTCCTGCACCTGCTGGTTCAGCCCATCAGACGTTTCCAGAATAACTTGCAGCGCGGCGCCGGCCTCGTTTGCCTTTTCCATTCCCTGATTAACTTCTTTGGCGCCGTCCTCCATTGCCGCTACCGCCTCACCCACGGTCAGTTGAATGCCTTTAATCAGGCCGGTGATTTCTTTAGTGGCCGCCGCAGACTTTTCGGCCAATTTGCGAACTTCATCTGCCACAACGGCAAAACCCTTGCCGTGTTCGCCGGCGCGGGCGGCTTCGATGGCGGCATTGAGCGCCAGCAAATTAGTCTGGCTGGCAATGTCGTCAATGGTTTCAACAATGGCGCCAATCTCATCGCTGTGCTGCCCCATTTCCTGCACTTTTTGCGCCGATGTGCTAACTTTTTGCTGAATGGCTTGCATTCCCCTAACAGCCTCTGCAACCGTTTTTGCGCCGCGTTTGGCGGCT
>RFJF01000075.1 GCA_003695455.1 Chloroflexota bacterium | reverse complement strand
TTCCGCTGATGATTCCGGCCCGGTAGGCATCGCCCACGCCGGTGGGGTCGGCAATGCGGCTGGGTTTGGCTGCCGGAATCTGGTATTCGGCGCCGTTGTTCCAGATGTGCGAGCCGTTTTCGCCCTGGGTAACAATGACAGTTTCTACTTTTTGCCGGATGTCATTGTCTGTCAGGCCGGTTTTGTTTTTAATCATCTCGTATTCGTAATCGTTAATCATCAGCACGGTTGCGCCTTCAATGCCCTCAAGCAGTTGTTCGGCGGAGAGGCGGGGAATTTGCTGGCTGGGGTCGTAAATGTAGGGGATGGAGAGTTCCCGGCACTCTTTAACGTACTTGACCATCGCGTCGGGGTCATTTGGCGAGATGATAGCAATGTTGATGGCCCGGTAATCCTGCTCGCTAAAGCTGATTTGGCCGGCTTTGGCCATGGCGCCGGTGTAAAACAGGGCAATCTGGTTGTTGGTCTGGTCTGTGCTCACAAAAAACGAGGCGGTGAATTCGTTGGGCAGTTGCAGCACGCCGCCGGTATCAACCCCGCGCGCGCGCAGGCCGGCAATGTATTCCGGGGCGTCCTGCCCCACGGTAGCCATCAGCAGGCTGGGCTGGTCCAGCAAGGCCAGATTGTAGGCAATGTTGCCGGCGGTGCCGCCCCGCTCGCGCCGCATGGAATCAACCAGAAAACTGACCGACAGCTTTTGAATTTGCTCCGGCAAAATGTGCCGGGAAAACTGGTCGGGGAATGACATGATATAATCAAAGGCCATAGAGCCGGTTACTGCTACGGTCACAATCTGTTTCTCCTTACCGGGAAAAGCCGGCTGAACCTGGCTGAACAAAAAAAATCTCCGCTGTGTCAGGCCCGTTGCGGACCGTTTATCAGCCGGAGCCTTGACTCATACCGGGACGATTATTCAACTGAACCCGGCCGCATTTGCACTGCGGGGTTTCCCTGCGAGCCGGCAACGTTGCCGCCCGTTTGGCAGCACAAACCGTTGCACAAATGGCGATAGTAACACAGCAGGGGGGGATTGTCAAACAAATTAGGCTTTATTTAGGCCCTAAACCCCTTGCGGTGGTTAATAATCTACGTTAAAATGAGGAGACATTTAGTTATCAGGGGGGGATTTGTGCTTCCTGTCCAGTGTCCGCGCTGCGGCAGTTTTGAAATTTCTGTTGACGCCCACGTGTGCAAAACTTGCGGCCTCAACCTCACCGGCATCGAACCGACAGCCGGTGCGTTCTCCCCTGCAGATTCGGAGCTGCCGCCTGCCCCCGGGAACTCTCCGGAACCGTCCCCCGATTTCGATGCTGTGACGTCCCAACCTGCCGGTGACTCTGCAACAGAATCTTCGCCGGTGGCTGATTCCGGCGCGGGGCAGGCACCCCCTCCTGCCGATGGCGACACAATTGCCATGCGTGACGACGATGCCCCCGACCCGGCAGACCGTGACCTGTCGCTGCCGGGTTTGCCGGTGGGGCACGTGCTGCAAGAACGCTACCGGCTGGACCGGGCGCTGGGGCGGGGCGGGTACGGCGCGGCCTACCTGGCAGAAGACCTCAAACTGAAACGGGTGTGTGTGGTTAAGCAAATGCTCGGCCGGCCCGGTGCCTCGGCGCGGCAACTTGCCGAACAACAACGGATTTTTGACCACGAAGCGAGCTTGCTGGTCAAACTAAATCACCCCGGCCATTCCAGCATCCCGGAAATCTACGACCACTTTTCTGACGACACCGGCAGTTATCTGGTGATGAAATATATTGAAGGCCGCAGTTTAAAGCAGGCTATTCAGGATAACCACGGCAGGTTACATTGGCGCGAGGCCGTGCAAATTATGGTTTCGGTGTGCAGTGCGCTCAATTACATGCACACGCACGGGCAAGAACCCATTATGCACCGTGACGTGAAACCGGCCAATATTTTGCTGGGCAGCGATGGCCGGGTGTGGCTGGTTGATTTTGGCCTGGCCCGCACAGAAATTCACCAGGGGTCATCGTCGGTGGGGCGGCGCACGTCCGGCAGTTTGGGGTACACGCCGCTGGAGCAGTGGTTTGGCGAACCTGTGCCCGCCTCTGATATTTACGCGGCAGGCGCTACGCTACACTACATGGTTACCGGCCTGAACCCGTTGAATGATTATTCCGGCCGCTTTGACATCCAAAAAATTCACCAAATGCACGCCCGGTTCACCCCCATTCGTGCTGTGGATAGTTCTTTGCCGCAGCAGTTGCAGGAGATTATCGCCGGGGCTACTGCGTACGAACCGGCCAACCGTCCCACGGCTCTGCAACTTTGGCAGCAGTTGCAGGTGTTGGTATCGGGGGCAAAAAATGTGCCGTTGTTTACGTTCAAAAGTGGCGCATCGGCTGCCACGGTAGAAGAGTTGGTGGACCTGTGCGAGCAAAATCGGGTAGAGGCGCAGAGTCATCTGTACAACGGTGCTTTTGAACGCTGGTTTTTGCTGATTAATCGCAATGATTTGGCCAGCGCCGCCGGGCGGGCGGTGGAACAGGGTAAAAATCAGCGGGATGGGCTGGAGCGATTTCTCAAGCTGATTATGCCCAATCTGCTGGCTCGGCGGGCCAGATATTTTGGGCTTCAGTTTGCCCGAATGGCCCTGTTTGCGTTTGTTGTCTTTTTTGTTGCCATGTTGTTTGTTGCCTTTGCCGGCTCTGTGGTGTTGGGCCAGTTTGTGCGGCAATCCATTGCCTCCGGCGTGGTGTGGACATTTACCACCGAGGATTTGCACAAAGAACACATTTACACCGAACAGTTTTTGCACGAAAAGTTTAACCAGGTGGCCGGCACCTATTTTGACCGGGATATCGGCGTACAAATTTCTGCGCCGGACCAATTAAAAGTGAGCGCCGTGTGGAATGGGTATCCGGTTAATGCGATGTTCAGCGTGCGGTTGGGAGACAGAAAGCCCCGCTTTTACATTACCGGGGTCAACGGAATCCCGCTGAATCCTTTCACCGATAATATTTCCAGGGGAATCAATGCCGGTGTGGACCAGGCGTTTATGCGCGGCCCGGTTGACGTGAGCCGTATGATTGTGCGTGACGGGTACGTAATGTTCACCCTTGAAAAAGGCCAGAACCGGGGAGAGATTCAAATTCCCCTGCCCTCGCCGGCCCCAACTACCACCCCGCTGCCGCCCACTTCCACTCCAACCGTTACCCCCACGCCGGTGAACGTGACGCTGGTGGTGTTGTTCAATGAACTGGACGAGGCCATTGAAATGGAAATTTTCGGGCAATCTTCTGACGGCGAGGTGTGGCAAACCAGACTTGAAATTGCTCCCCATGAAGCCGAGGTGATTGAACCGCCCGGCGGAAAATATGTTTATTCTGTGCGTTACAAAGACGGTTTTCTGGCGGCCAATGGCAGCGCAACCTGGACGTTGCACCAGGCGTACCGGGTGCGGATTACCCCAGACCTGTTGCAAACGCCCACCCCGGAACCGAATCTCAGTTCCAGTAATTGAGTCTGTGAACCCGTTATTTTGATGAAATATTTTCAACCTGCGTCCATAAAAAAAATACCACAATTCCTGTTTTTGGGATTTTTGCTGTTTGTGTTGCTCTCGGTGGGGGCCTGCACCTTTTGGACAACCCCAAACCCGGAACCCACCGATGAGCCTTCTTCCAGGTTTGACGCGCAGC
>RFJF01000728.1 GCA_003695455.1 Chloroflexota bacterium | reverse complement strand
CGGATGGCAAACTTTGAGCCTTCTTCCAGCGCCACCGGCACAATCAACTCTACTTTCAGGGTCACGTTGTCGCCCGGCATTACCATCTCGGCGCCTTCCGGCAACGTCACTGCTCCCGTCACGTCCATTGTCCGAATGTAAAACTGCGGCCGGTATCCCTTGAAGAACGGTGTGTGCCGCCCACCTTCTTCTTTCTTCAAAATGTATACCTGCGCTTCAAACGTGGTGTGCGGCGTAATGGTTTTGGGTTTGGCTAACACCTGTCCCCGTTCAATTTCATTCCGGTCTATCCCCCGCAGCAACACCCCAATGTTGTCTCCGGCTCGCCCTTCATCCAGAATTTTCCGGAACATTTCCACTCCGGTGCACACTACTTTGCGCGTTTCTTTCAACCCAACTATTTCAACTTCTTCATTGACGTGAATGACACCACGTTCTACACGTCCTGTAGCTACCGTGCCCCGTCCTTTAATGCTGAACACATCTTCTACCGGCATCAGGAACGGTTTGTCCACATCCCGTTCCGGGGTGGGAATGTAGCTGTCTACCGCTTCCATCAGTTCCCAAATGGGCGCATAGGCCGGATGATCCGGGTCTTTGGGCGCTTCCAACGCCTGCAAGGCACTCCCCCGAATAATCGGCAGGTCATCTCCCGGAAATTCGTAGCTGTTCAGCAGTTCCCGCAACTCCAGTTCTACCAGTTCCAGCAACTCTTCGTCATCCATCATATCGGTCTTGTTCAAAAAGACCACCATTGCCGGTACTTCTACCTGCCGCGCCAGCAGAATGTGTTCCCGTGTTTGCGGCATTGGGCCATCCGGCGCACTCACTACCAGTATGGCGCCGTCCATCTGCGCCGCTCCGGTAATCATATTTTTGATGTAGTCGGCGTGCCCCGGGCAGTCTACGTGGGCATAATGGCGTGTTTCGGTCTGGTATTCTACGTGGGCAATGGCAATGGTAATACCCCGTGCTTTTTCTTCCGGTGCATTATCAATCTGTTCAAATGCCCGAAAATCTGCCCAGCCTTTCAGGCTCAATGTTTTGGTAATGGCCGCTGTTAACGTTGTTTTGCCATGGTCCACGTGACCAATTGTGCCTACGTTAACGTGCGGTTTATCCCGTACAAATGTCTCTTTTGCCATGTGATTACCTCATTTTTTTGCTGGTTGAACTAAAAAATTCAAAAGTGTTATTCGGAAAACAGACAGTGAGGTTTCTCACTGTCTGTTCAAGGGAATGGAGGGTGACGGATTCGAACCGCCGTAGGCGTAGCCAGCTGATTTACAGTCAGCCCCCTTTAGCCACTCGGGCAACCCTCCGTATCTGCTTGGACTTAAAAACACGACGCTATAGCGCCGTGCAACTGTCAAGTATACTGATTACGGCGCAGGAGTCAAATTAACAAATTAGAAATAATAGCCTCAATTATTGAATCCACGGGCGCGCCAGATTTCGTACAATACCAGCGCCGCCGCCACCGACGCATTAAGTGAGTTTATTTTACCACGCATGGGTAATTTTACTAAAAAGTCGCAGGTTTGTTGAACCAGCCGGCTCAATCCTTTGCCTTCGCTGCCCACCACCAGCGCCAGTGCTCCGCTTAAATTGGCCTGGTGATAGGGCGTTGCCGCCGGCAGGTCTTCCATGCCGGCCACCCAGATATTTTGCTGCTTCAGGTTTTTGAGCGTTTGCACCAGATTGGCTACTTCGGCTACCCACATATGCTCCGCCGCCCCTGCCGAGGCGTTAACCGCTGCCGGGGTAATTTTGGCCGCGCGTTGTTTGGGCAGAATCACGCCGTGGACGCCCGCAATTTCTGCGGTACGCAGAATGGCCCCCAAATTTTGGGGGTCTTCAATATGGTCCAGCACCACAATGAACGGCGGCTCTTCTTTTTCTGCTGCGCGATGAAGAATATCGGCAACATCTACGGTGGGGTAGGCGCCCACGGTAAGCGCAACGCCCTGATGCCCCGGCGCAATCTGGTCCATTTCCCGGCGCGGCGCGCGCTGAACCGGAACCCCGGCTTTTTTTGCCAGCCCGGTGATTTCGTCAATAATTGGCGATGATTTTACGTTTTCGGCCAGAATTAGCCGGTGAACATGACGACGCCGCGCCCGAAGTGTTTCGCGCGCGGCGTTTCGTCCGTAGAGTGTTTCGGGCATTTGGGGTTATGCGTTCACTTTCCAGGTGGTGCCATCGGGGCCGTCCTGCAAAATTACGCCGATGGCTGCCAGTTTGTCGCGGATGGTATCGCTGGTGGCAAAGTCGCGGTTTTTGCGGGCGGCGGTACGCAGGTCAACCAGCAGGCGGATGAGTTCTTCTTCAAGCCCGGCCGATGAGCCGCCGCTGCTGATTTCGTCGGGCACAATGCCCAGTACCTCGCCGCCCAGTGTGCGGTAAGTGTTGTCAATGGCTTCCAGTGTGGCGGCAGAAACCGGCTTGTTGCTGTTGATTAGCCCGTTTACAGCGCGGTTAAAATCAAACAGGGCGGCCATGGCTTGCGGTGTGTTGAAATCGCTGTTCATGGCGTCCATAAACCGGGTGCGGTGCTGGTCAATGAGTTCGGCAACGGCGGGGTCAAGTTGCGTGCCGGTTGCGCCGGCCAGTTTTTGCCGAACCTGGCTCACGGTGTTCAGCAGCCGCTGGTGACCTTTGGCCGCGCCTTTCAGCGCGTCGTCTGTAAAATCGGTATTTTGACGGTAGTGGCTGCTCAAAATGAAAAACCGCAGCGCCAGCGGGTGGTACGGCTGCGACAGCCGGGGATGGTTGCCGGTGATGGCCTGCTGAATGT
>RFJF01000727.1 GCA_003695455.1 Chloroflexota bacterium | reverse complement strand
GCTTCATGGCTGTAAAACCATTAGCCACGGCTTCTTTTACATTTTCTCTGATTTGCTCATCAGAATAATTAAACCAGCCAATCGAGGTATCGTAGCCGGGGTAGCCCGCCTGCAAAACAGATTGGCGTTGGCTGCGCTCCGGCTGGTTTGCCGCCAGAATTGCCAGCGCATGTTCACGGGTCAATACATCTTCCAAATAGCTCAAATCCAGCGTGTTGACTACCTGCTCCGGCGAGATATCGAGCAGCAACCGCCACAGCGGCACGCCGCGAGATTTGGCCCACAGGTCAAAACAGGCGTTGGTAATGGAAGCCAGCGCCAAATGCACCATTCCTTTATGCGGCCCTAACCAACGAAATCGTGGGTGGTCGGCAATGGCTTTGAATGTTGAGCCAAACCCGGCCATCAATTCTTCGATTTCAAGGTTGAGCAAAGGTTGCGCCAGCGCCTCGATGAGCCGGCAGATTTCCTGATTGCCTTCGCCCAGCGTAAACGCAAGTCCGGTTCCGGTCAGCCCGGCGTCGGTGTGGAGATGGGTGACGGCGTAGGAATAAACGGGTTTGGTGTGGATGGAGTCGGTGCCTTCACCCGGTTTCAACGGAAATCGTTTTTCTTCAGCGCTGATGTTGGTAATGGTGCATGTTTTCATTGATTGATTTCTCACTTTCTGCAGATAATTTTGATACCGTGCCTGACGTGTGCTACTCAATAGATTTACCGGCGGTAGCCAAGCTCTGCACCGCCGCTTACAGGTAATATGCAGCCGGTGATAAACCGGGCTTTATCAGATAATAGAAACGTGGCAGCATCGGCAATGACGTCACCTTCCGGGCAATAGCCCAGGGCGTGGATATCGTTGAGGTAATGCTCAATGCTGGCAACCTCCGCCTGCTCCTGCGCCCATTTGCGGAGCAGCGGCGTCCACACTGCGGCGGGGCAAATGGCGTTGACGCGCATACCCAGCGGAGCGTAATCCAGCGCCATGGCTTTGGTGAGCGCAATGATGCCGCCTTTTGTTGCCACATACGCGGCATGCTCAGCCTGCCCAATTAACCCCACCATACTGGCCGTATTGAGAATAGTTCCTTTGGCAGTTTTGAGCGCCTCAAAGGCAAAACGGGTGGTGAGATAAATACTTTTCAGGTTAATGCGGTGCAGGTCATCCCATTCTTTTTCGGTGGTTTTGTGCAGGGGTTTTGCGGGGTTGGCAATGCCGGCATTGTTGTGAACAGCATCCAGCCTGTTGTAATGGGACAATGTTTTTTTTATTGCCGCTTCCACGGCGTTGGCACTGCCAACATCACAGGCTAACGCAATAGTATTACCCGGCAGTTGGGCGGCGGTTTCTTCGGCGCTTTGCAGATTGATGTCTGCTACTGCCACGTGCGCTCCCTCCGCAGCGTAGGCTTTGGCGCATTCGTAACCAATGCCCTGACCGCCGCCCGTTACAAAAATTACTTTGTCCGGCAGTAAATCTTCCGCCATTGTTTCCCCCCTTATTGAATTTGCAACCAGCTATGCCGGCGCTGCCCGCGAAGCATCCGCGAATGGCCCCACCTATGCCCCGGCGTTGAATTCTTCTATCGCTTCAAACATGGCCAGAATATTTTCGGGCGGCACATCGGGCAGAATGTTGTGGACGGTATTAAACACATAGCCGCCGCCCGGCGAGAAGATTTCAAGCAACTCGCGCACATGCGCTTTTACCCGGGCCGGGGTACCCTGGTTTAACGTGTGGCGGGTGTCTGCGCCGCCGCCCCAAAAGGTGATGTGCTGCCCAAACTCTCTTTTCAACCGTTCCGGTTCCATATCCCGGCTGGTAATTTGCACCGGGTTGATAACTTCAAACCCGGCGTCAATCAAATCCGGCAAAAGTTTGTACAGCGAACCGCACGAATGGAGGAATGTGTGCATCTGGCTGTGTTCTTTAACGTAGTTGCACAAAATGGTGTGGCGTGGTTTAAACAATTCGCGGTAGATGTGGGGAGCCATAAACGGCCCCTGGTCTGTGCCCAGGTCGTCGCCAAAGCGGATGATGTCAACCACGTCACCAACCGCGTTGCATACGTTCTCCAGCGTTTGCAAATGGATTTCCATCAACGCGTCCAGCAGTCGCTCAACTTCCGCCGGTTGCAGCATCAAATCCATTAAAAAGTTGTCAATCCGGCGCAGGAATGTGCCCCATTCAAACAGGTTGCAGCCGGCTACAACCATCAGGGCTTTATCGGTGGTTTCCCGCAGGTAGATGGCTTTTTCACGCAATTGCTGCCAAAAATCAGGCTCGGCGGCGTGGTCCCACGGGCTGTGAGCCAGCCCGGCCCAGTGAATTTTGGGCATTATTTGGGGCAGGTCATTGTAGTTGTCCGGGTAGCCATCCAGGTAGGGGTAGTAGGTTTGGTCAAAAAAGGTGGCGCCAAGCGGCATGGTGGCAATACGTTCACCGTCTGGGGCAAAGGCATCCCAGGCACCGTTATCTCGCTTGACCGGTTTGAACCAGGCCGGAAACTGCACCTCCTGCCCGGTGGGCAGGGTCACATCGTACCAATCTTCATCCTGCGTGTTGAACGCCCGGCCCACATCTATCACGTCAATGCCAAAACGGGCCAGAATATCATCTTCCGGCTGGGCCAGTTGCTGCACCACATCGTACACACGGGTGTGCCCGGTGGTGATTCCGAGGTGTTTTTTAAGGTTGTAGTAGGCAATGGTCGAGATGCCGGAGCTTGGCGTTGCGCCCAAATCTACCGGAACCCGGTCCGGTTGTTGGTGGGCAATGCTGGCCAGCACCCGCTCACGCGAGGTCATTGTTCCATTTGTTGACATTTGGTTTCTCCTGCATCACTTAATTGTGGTGAAAAACCTCCTTCAGGGTCATCCACCATTCGCCTTTTTTGCGGTTGGGCAGCGGTTCCTGCATGGGCCCGCACACCGACCACCACTCCTGCGTTTTGGGGTCGGCGGCCATTTTAGCCATATCGGCTTCAAAATCATCGCCCACGTATTCAAAATACGCAAAAAGAAGGTTGTCATTCAGCACGAAAATGCTGTAGTTTTTTATGTTACATTCCTCAATTTTTTGGAGAACCTCCGGCCACACGTTGGCGTGCAGCCGGGTGTATTCTTCAAGGAATTCCGGCTTTATGCCGATAGCCTGTCCAAAGCGTTGCATAGTTTTCTCCTATGATAACTTCATTATCATATCGAGGATGGGACAAAGAGAGCGTGGAGGAACACCCCCCACACTCGCCGCGTTTTCAGCGGTCTCCGTCAGGCCAGGTATTGGCCAATGGCCTGACTCACTTCTTCGTAGCTGTGTTCTCTGTCGTTCAGGTTGTCAATTTCGCCCACAATCTCAAATTCCTTAAAAATCAGAATCCGGCGGGCCAAATTGACCATCTCCGGCATGTCAGACGAAATCAGGATGATGGATTTGCCTTCAACCTTGGCCAAATCCCAGATAAGTTTGTGAATGTACTCTTTGGCCCCCACATCCACGCCGATGGTCGGCTCGTCAATAATCAGGATGTCGCAGCCGGCGGCCAGCCATTTTGAAATGCTGACTTTCTGCTGGTTGCCGCCGCTTAAATCGTTCACAATCTGGTCCGGGCCGGTGGCTTTTACGTCAACCGCCTCCATAAATTTTTCGGTGATGGCCCGTTCCTGTTTGAGAGAGATGGCTTTGATGCCGTTCAGCATCCGGTTCCAAACGGTAATGGCCACGTTGGTTTGAATGGTAGAGTTGAGCAGCAGGCCCAGTTCTTTGCGGTTTTCAGACACGTAGCCCATTTGGTATTTGTACAGGCTGTCGGCCATTGAATGGATGCGGGCAACCTGGCCGTTAATGATGATTTGGCCGCCATCTCTGGGGTCTTCGCCAATGAGGATACGGGCCAACTCTGTTCTGCCGGAGCCGACCAGCCCGTAAAAGCCCAGTATCTCACCTTTGTGCAGTGAAAAGCTGACATTTTTGAACGTGTTTTCCTGGCTGATGTTGCGCGCTTCCAAAACGGTGGTATTCCAGTCAATGTCTAACTGCCCCAGGTAAATGGTTCTGGCATCGCGGCCAATCATCATTTTTACAATGTCATCTTTTTGCAGGCCCTCAACATCTCTGGTGCCCACATACTGCCCGTCGCGCAGCACAGAAACTTTGTCAGACACGGCCAGCACCTCTTCCAGTTTGTGGTTAACAAAGATGATGGTCACGCCGTCGTCGGCCAGCTTGCGCATCAGTTTCAGCAGATTATCGGTTTCGTGGCGGGTCAGGGCCGAGGTTGGCTCGTCGAGGATGAGGATTTGGGCGTCGGAGGAAAGTGATTTGGCAATCATGATGAGCTGTTTCTGGGCCGCGCTCAATCCGCCAACTTCGGTATCGGGCGGCAGGTTCAGTTCAACCATCCGAATATATTTATCGGCTTCGCGGTTGAGTTGCTTCCAGTTGATGGCGCCTCGCCGGGTAAAGTGCTCCATTTTATCGAGCATGATGTTTTCGGCGATGGTGCTCTTGGGAATCACCTGAATTTCCTGGCTGACCAGGCTGATTTTCTTCTCCAGCGCATCGCTGTACGATTTCAGAGCCAGCTTTTCGCCGTTCAGCACAACTTCGCCCTCATCCGGTATGTAGATGCCGCAAATTATTTTGATGAGCGTGCTTTTGCCGGCGCCGTTTTCGCCTACTACGGCGTGAACCTGGCCCGGCTGGAACACCAGCGATACCCGGTCCAGCGCCTTAACGCCCGGAAAGAATTTGCTTACTTGTTTGATGTCCAGCATTGTTCACCGTCCTGTGTTTAGCCGGTTTGCCGTCCGTTGGGGGATTAGAGGCAGGCAATTGCCCGGCCTCTAATCCCCCGGCATCAGATTTGTGGTTGAGGTTTATTTTTCCAGGTATTTGGTGGTCAGTTCGGATTTGATTTGCTCGGTAACGGCCATGATGTCGTCGGCGTAGGTATCCAGGTTGTCTTTGGTTACAAAGGCCGCGCCAGAGTCAATGTGGTACACGCCTTCGACCGGTTCGTAGCCATCGGCCATATATTTCAGGGCCAACAGCGACAGGTAGCCGTGACCGTAGGGGTTTTGGGCAATGGTGCCGTCCATCACGCCATCTTCAATGGCTTTCATCACGGTCGGGTCGGTATCAATACCCACGGCGTGAATTTCACGGTCGCCGCCGGTGTCGTAATATTCACTCAGCACCTGCGCAATGCCCACACTGGTGGTAAAGCCGGTGGCAATAATGCCGTCAACCTCGTTGATGTTGGCAGACAGGGCGTTGCCAATCTTTTCAACCGCTTCTTCTACGCTGGTCATCCCGGAGATTTCCTGAATGATTTCAACGTCCGGATATTTGGCAACCACTTCTTCCACGCCTTCTTTGCGCAACACAGTGTTGGAATCTTCCAGCACTTCCAGCACGTTGATGATTTTGCCTTTGCCGCCCATTGACTGGATGAGGGCTTCGGTGGCCTGCATGGCCGCGGCTTTCACATCGGTGGCTACCACAAAAGAGGCGGTGGTGGGCTGCATGGTGGACGCGCCAAAATTAACCACCTTAATTCCATTCTGGGTCAGCTCTTCGTACAGGCCGTTGGCGCCGCTGGCGTCGCTGGGGTAGATGGAGAAGTGGGTAAAGCCCTGGGCGGCCAACGCTTCAACGCGTTCATTCTGGCTGCTCTGTTCCCAATCGGGGCCAATCTGTTTTTCAACGGGGATGCCATACTCTTGCTCAAAGGCTTCTACGCCTTTCAGCACTTCCTCAAAATAGGGGTGCGGCGCCGAGGCGTACCAGACCAGCTTGTATTCACTTTGTGCGGGTGCGGCTTCGGCAGGCGCTTCGCTTTCGGCGGCTTCTTGGGTGGGGGCTTCTTCAGCCGTTTTTTCTTCGGCTTCGGCAGCCTCTTTTTCGGCGGGGGCTTCGCTTTCGGCGGGCTGGGCGGCTTCTTTACTTTCTGCCGGGGCCTCGCTTTCGGCAGGCTTGCTTTCCGGCGGCGGCGCAGGCTCCTCGCTGGAGCAGGCGCTCAATGCGGCAGCCAGCACCATCATCAAAATTACTAACAATAAAAGGGGTTTGGACAGTTTTCTGTACATGTTCATTTTCTCCTCATTGATACGTGATTTTGTTTAACGCCATTGTTTACGGATAAAAATTACGCTTCTGTGGCATCCCTCCTTCCAAACTTTCGTGTTGATGAATGAAGCATAGCTCTTATTCTGTCTATGGACACGGCCAGTAAAATAATTAACCCTAAAAAGGTCTGCTCAAAATACACATTAACGTTGAGCATAATCAGGCCGTTCTTAATCAGTGTGAGCAAAATTGCGCTGGCAAACAACGCCAGCATCGAGGCCTCGCCGCCGGTCAGGGCCGTGCCGCCGATAATAGCCACTGCAAACGAAATAATCAGCCAATCGCTGCCGGTAGCCGGCTGGGCAGACCCCATCCGCGATACCCACAGCAGTCCGGCAATGGCTCCAAACAGGCCGGAGAGAACATGGCAAAGAAACACAATTCTGTCGGTTCGAATGCCGGACAATTGGGCTGCTTCGAGGTTGCCGCCGGTAGCCAAAATTCTTCTGCCAATGACGGTAAATTTAAACACATAAGCCATAATCAGCAGGGTCACAATGGCCAGAATAAAGGTGTACGGCACGCCCAACAGCGAGCCGCGCCCCATCAGAGTGAAAGATTTTGGAATTTCGGTGTAAGGAAATCCCTGAGAAATACCGGTAACCAGACCGGTAAAGATGAACAAACTGGCCAGGGTAATAATGAAAGAATTAATTTTAGACTTGACAATGATAATGCCGTTAAACGCGCCGGCCAGCATCCCCACGGCCAGGGCAATTGGCACCGATATCCAGGGCGACCAGCCCATCGAATCCATGGTGTAGCCGGCGGCTACCACCACCAGTCCGCCAATTCCTCCCAGCGAAAGATTCATTCCCCCAATCACCAGTACAATCATTTGCCCCATAGCGATAAACACGTACAACCCTGCTGTTCTGGAGATATTAAACAGGTTGTAGCGGGTGAAAAAGCTATCGGTTACCAGTGCAAATATTAAAAACAGTAACGCTGTGGCAATAACTACGCCCATATCGTTACGTCTAAACAGTTTTGCCAAAGCGCCGGTACCGCTATTTGAATTTTTTTTGGGGGATACAACATTTTGATTGACGTTTACTTCGGCCATGAATCCCTCCTTCATTGGATGAGTGTTCAATCTAATTGGTAGTGTGGTAAGACCAATGCAGTGAAAAAATTTTATGCAAAAGATTTTTGTCTATTTTTTTGTTCAGGCTAACGCTACACCGTACCGTTATCGGGTGATTGTTTTACCGGCACCAACTGGCGCAGGTGTAGTTCTGCTTGATTAAGGTGATGTTGCATGGCCTGGCTGGCAAGATCGGGGTCATGTGCTTTAAGTGCGTCAACAATAGCCTGATGCTCTTCAATAGTCGGCCGAAGTACTCCCGGTAATCCGTAGGTTTTACGGCGGCTTTTTGAACCAAGCTGATTGACTACACTTACAAATTGAAACAGAATGGGGTTTCTGCTGGCTGCGGCAATAGTTTTGTGAAACTCCCGGTCAAGGTCATCGCACTTATCAGGATTGTTGACATTGGTTGCCATTTTAGCCAACAATGACTCCAGCTCTGCAATTTCAGCGGCGGTAATTTGTGTGGCTGCTTCGGCCACGGTATGGAGTTCCAGAATCTTTCGGGCGCCAATGAGGTGAAAAATAGAAGAATTGTCCAATGAAAAAACAAAATCAAGGTGTTGTACCAACTGCTCAGGCTGCAAGGCCGACACATACGCCCCTGAACCAGGGCGAATTTCTATAACTTTCATCACTGCTAACGCCCGCAAGGCTTCTCGCAGCGCGGGCCGGCCAACATTCATCATTTGGGCCAAATCCCGTTCAGCGGGTAACTTATCGCCAGGTAACAGCCGTTTTTCCGTTATCAGATTAAGCAGGCTATCAACAATTTTATCGGCTAGAATATCTTTTTCAAAGGTTTCAAAGATAATGTGGCTTGTAGAAGTGGTCATAAGCCCTCTTTGTGGCGCAGTGGACGTTTGGTAGTGTGGTCTTACCAAAATTATATCGCCATATTACCAGATTTGGCGCTCCTTGTCAAGTTGTTTAACGGTTACCAACGGTTACAGCCGGGACTACTGTACAGAGAAAAAAACCGGTTTCCTTCCCGCTTGCGTAACGCGGCGTAAAGGTCGAAAGCAAATCTGGTGTTTCCCTCAACAATTGCCTGAGTGTCGGGGCCGGTCGCCGGTTCGGGCACATCTCTGGTATCATCCGGGTGTGCTATTTTTTCTCCTTATTTGCTGGCGGGCGGCTTACGCCATATCGAGCCTTTTTTGATGCGGTGATAGTGGTGTTTTTTCTTCATCCACCGTGGCGGTTTGGGCCCGACCTGTGTTCAGTGGCCTAAAGCAAAAAAGCCACTCTGCGCCCTCAGAGTGACTTTTCTCAGCAATCTCCAGTATCAGTTTTATTTCACCAAATTGCAGGATGTGTATTCTGCAATTTGGTTGCGGGAAATTACTTATAACGGGAGCGACGGGACTTGAACCCGCGATCTCCGGCTTGACAGGCCGGCGTGTTGACCACTACACCACGCCCCCATTTATTTTGGGTGATTATATTCACATCTTTTGTTTTGGCAAATCACCACGCCAACTGGGGAACCAGGATTCGAACCTGGATATACGGCTCCAAAGGCCGCTGTCCTACCATTAGACGATTCCCCAACATCATTTTGATTTGTGGCCCCGATTATAGCTTCGATTTTCTGAGAACACAAATTTGTGAAAAAATATTTCAGTTGATGGTTGTATCCGGTTACTTTTCAGCATTGGATTGGCAAGCATAATTCATCCCGCATTTAGGAAAGAACCAGAGGAAGGATGGGTAAACCTGAAGTAGCTTCAGAAGGTAAAGAACTGTGCAATGCTCATGTCACATTACACCCACCCTTCCAGCCGGGCCACCGGCAACGACCCCCACCGCCGGCTGGTAGCGGCGGTCGTCCTCAGAAGCTACCGCGATCTGCTCTCCAGCAACCCCAAACTGTGGGGACAGGTTGCCACTTTCTTTGATGGAGATTGGCAATGATTCAGGTCAAGTCGTGTCTATTACAGTTAATGCCACCCGTAATTTGACACCGCTTTTTGATATCCTGCAATCCGATGCAAAGATGGCGTCTATTATTTAAAAATCACCGGCAGGTAAATGTACCAGGCAGGCGGGTCAACGGTTACATCCGGGGCT
>RFJF01000074.1 GCA_003695455.1 Chloroflexota bacterium | reverse complement strand
GAAGAACCCGCCCCGGAGGCGGCCGCCGGGGCAGATGTTTTGAGCGGCGAAGATTTAGACGCGCTCATTGCGGCGGCTGAAGCAGAAGGCTCAGTCGTGGCCTACTCCTTCACCAGCCGTATTGCCAAGGTTGAAAAAGCCTTTGAAGAAGCCTACCCCAACATTGACCTGGTTGGCTTTGACATCTCCTCAACCGAACAAATTGCCCGTATCAAATCCGAGCAGGAAGCCGGCGCTCATGAGGCCGACATCGCCTACATCTCCGACGCCCCCGTAGTCTTTGGTGAACTGGTGCAAACGGGTATTTTGCAGCCTTTCGTACCGCCTCAATTTGCCGACCGGGTTCCGGCCGAGTACCAGACTCCTCTGCTGGCAAACCGTCTCTCTACCAAAGTACTGATGTATAATGAAGAAGCCAACCCCGATGGCCCGCCCGTAAGCAATTTATGGGAACTGACCGAGCCGGAGTGGAATGGGCGGGTGCTGATGGTTGACCCCCTTATTCGCGGCGATTACCTGGACTTGATGACGGAAATTGTGCTGCGCTCCGATGAAATGGCCGCCGCCTACGAGAGTCATTTTGGCCAACCCATTGAGCTTGATGACGGCATCAAGTCGGCCGGTGAGCAGTGGATTGCTGATTTGTTTAACAACGATGTCATTTTGGTAGGTGATACCGATGACGTCAACGCGGCAGTAGGCGCGCTGGGACAAGAAAATCCGCCGGTGGGTTTTACCTCCTACTCAGACCGGCGCGATAATGAAGAAGAAGGCTGGGCCTTGCAACTGGACAACAGCGTTGAACCGGCTCCCGGCATCTACTTTCCGGCACTGCTGGGCATTATCAAAGATGCGCCCCATCCGGCGGCGGCCCGCCTGCTCATTCACTTTTTGATGGGCGATGACAGCCCCGACGGCGGCCCCGGCTTTGCCCCCTTCTACGTTCCCGGCGATTACCCAACTCGCACCGATATTACCCCCCACCCCGACGCCATCCCCCTGAACGAATTTAACGCCTGGTACGTGCAGGCCGACAAAACCCTTCCTGTCCGCCAGGACGTGGCCGATTTTATCTTGACGCTAAAGTAGGTTTTAGCAAACTCTAACAGATTGAAAACTCTTTAGCAATTGGTAAGGGAAACTAACCACAGATTGCACAGATTACACAGATGTTTTATCTTTATAACCCGGCAAATCTGTGTAATCTGTGGTATTTTTTGGCCGGCTTTGTCGCCAACATTTACCAAAGCGAGTTGTAATGGCAGCGACTAAACATAAAACTTACAGCGTAAATAATCAGATGGTCCGGCTTCAAAATCGCCTTCGACTATCAAGCCTAAACGTATTGAGTCTGGCCCTGCTCATTATTTTGGGGTTGTTTGTGGCCTTGCCTCTGGCCCAACTTTTAATTACCTCCCTGGCCGATGGGGGTCTGCAAGTTTGGCAGGATGTACTCTTTGGCCGGATTGCCCCTAATTTACTATGGAAACCGCTGGGCAATACTTTGGCGGTTGGTACGTTTGTGGCCGTGGGTGTGGTGGCATTAGGCGGGTACATCGCCTGGCTGGTGGTGAGAACCAATTTGCCGGGCCGGGTGTTTATTGGCATTCTGGCCTCACTGCCGTATACCGTGCCGGGCTTTGCTTACGCCCTGGCCTGGGAAACGGTGTTTCGGAATGACCGGCTGGGGGGACAGGTTGGTTTTTTGCAAAATATGGGGCTGGATATTCCCAATTGGCTGGCCTGGGGCATTGTGCCGGTTAGCCTGACCTTACTGGCGCACTATTACACGCTGGGATTTTTGCTCATCAGCGCGGCGCTGGCAACCATCAACGTAGAGCTTGATGAAGCCGCCCGCATGACCGGCGCCGGCCGCTTCCGCATCTTAAAAGACATCACCTTTGTCTTAATCACCCCGGCCCTCATCTCGGCCGCTCTGCTGGGTTTTGCCAACGCCGTCAGCAACTTTGCCGCCCCGGCGGTGCTGGGGCTGCCCGTTCGCTTTGAGACCCTGTCTACCCGTATTTTTGGCCTGGTCCGGATTGGGCAGGTAGAGCGGGCTTATGTGCTCACCGTGGTTTTAATTATTGTGGCCGCCCTGATTTTGTGGGGCAATTCGCGCATTGGCAAGGGACGTTCTTACACCACCCTCACCGGCAAAGGCGGGCGCTACAAACCGCAGGAACTTGGGGCCTGGCGCTGGCCGCTGTTTGCTTCGGCGCTGTTGATAACCCTCTTTACCACCATTGTGCCGCTGCTGGTGCTGTTTGGTTCCAGTTTTAGCCGCAAAACCGGCAACTTCAGCGGCGGATTTACTACCCATTTTTGGCTGGGTTACTCTGACCCAAGTATTGCCCAAGGCCAGCCGGGAGTGTTACATAATCCCCAAATATTAAATGCCGCCTTTAATACCGTTTGGCTGGGGTTGGCAGTGGCGCTTTTCGCCAGCGTTATTGGCATTTTGATTGGCTATGTACTGGTTAGAAATAAAGGGGGCCGGTTTAACAGTTTGATTGACAGCCTGAGCTACCTGCCCTACTTTATTCCCGGCATTGCCTTTGGAGCCATTTACGTGGTTCAATTTGGCCGTTCTATTGGCCCATTTCCGGCTCTGTACGGCACGCTGACCCTGCTGATTTTGGCCGCTGTTTTTCGTAATTTACCGTTTACCTCGCAGGCCGGGCAAACGGCCATCAAACAAATCTCAAATGAACTGGAAG
>RFJF01000726.1 GCA_003695455.1 Chloroflexota bacterium | reverse complement strand
GTAAATTTACAGAGGCCAATTAAAGCACAAATCCGGTGGCATGGCAAGCTGTTGGGCGTTGGGCCTTGAAAGTTTGCTGCAAAAAAAGTGAGCCGGAAACCCCCGGCTCACCTGAAATTTGTGGCGTGATGTTAAATTTGTGCGACCGGCATCCGGCTATTTGCTGGGCAAACCGTTGCGCCGCCAGTCAATCATGCCGCCCGCCAGGTTGGTCAAATCGGTAAAGCCGAACGCCGCCAGTTGTTCGCAGGCCACCTGGCTGCGGTTGCCGGAACGGCAGACGCACACAATCGGTTTATCTTTGGGCAATTCGTCCATGCGTTGCAGCAGCATGGGCAGCGGCAGCAGCCGAGACCCTTCAATGTGCCCGTCTGTCTGGTACTCTTCCGGCGAGCGAACATCTACCAGCAGGGGGGCGTTGCCATTTTGCAGTTGGGCAAAAAGCTGTGGTGACCGGATTTGTTTGACGTTGGTTTGGACGCGTTGTTGGGTTTTAATGGGAGATTGCCGGTATCCAAAAAGGCTTTGAAACATTGATTTTACTCCTGTGATGTTGGAAAAGTTAGAACAGGCCGCAGGCCTGTGTACGGTATCGGGTTAAATAAACAGGGTGACTTTGGAGGTTGCGGCATCACCCATAAAAGCCGCCACGCCGCCGGTTTCAAGCCCGTCAATCAATTCTTCATCTTTGATGCCCAGCAACTCGCGTGACATATCGCACACGGTCATTTTGACATCAAACTCACGGGCCATCTCCACAAACTCCTCCAGCGAGGCTACCTCGTGGTCGTTCATCAATTTGCGGATGATTTTTGCACCGGCGCCAAAATAGTTCATTTGCGAAAGCTGCATCTGCCGGGTACCGCCGGGCAGCATCGCTGTGAATCCTTTTTCAAGGATGTTTTTGCCGGCGTACACCTTCTGCTTTTTCACGGCGCTGATGCCCCAGAAGGTGAAAAAGATTGATACTTCCAGCCCCATTGCCGCCGCGCCGGTGGCAATAATAAACGCCGCAATGGATTTATCCAAATCGCCGGAAAAGAGCACCATCGAGAGTTTGTTTTCAATATCCTGCGCCGGGGCGTCTTCCAGTTGCTGCACCCGCTGTTCCAGTTCGGCTATTCGGCCCAGCAGGTCGGTAACGTTGGCGGTTTGAACAGCGCCGCTGCTCTTGATTGCTACACCATCGCCTTTGATGTTTACTGTCATTTTATCCTCCTCTAAAATCAGGATTCAGGGGTCGGGAGTCAGGGGTTAGGGGAGTGAGTCTCAGGTGTGTCATCCTGAGTGCAGAGAAGGGTCTCCCGACCGGTAAAATGTTAATTTTCATTCTGCGGTGCCGTGCCGCAGGTTCTGTCGCACTCTTCTAAAATCAGGGTTCAGGAATCGGGAGTTGGGAGTTGGGGGGATGCCGGTTACGCGGTGCGTTTTACATAATGCAGATACAACGCCGTGCCGTTGTTTTCCACGGTTTCCTGTTGCAGCAGTTCAACATTTTTGGCGGCTTTGACCCAGCCTTTGAAATCGGCAATGGAGCCGCGGTCTGTGGCAACCACTTGCAACACCGCGCCCACCGGCAGCCCGTTGATGGCTTTGCGGGTTTTTACCAGCGGCATGGGGCATTTGGCGCCTTTTACATCCAGTGTTTGATCAAATGCAACGGTCATATTTTCTCCTTTGCTTGAGCGCTTCAACGTTGCTGATTTTCCTGCCGTCAGTCAGACAACGCGCAGATATTTTTGCCCAGTTCCAGTTCGCTGGCTTTTTCCTCGTCGGGGATGAGCAGGCCGGCGTTGGCCCGCTTGATTTCTACATATTCCGGCGGAAATTTGGGCAGGTGGCTGAGCACAAAATCAAGGAAGTCCTGCTTTTGGGCGTACTTGAGCGCGTCGTTGTGGGCCAGCACCCATTCGTACGTTTCAGCAAATACGCCCTGACCGTTGTCTTCGTTCATCACGCTGAAGTGGGCCGGCAGAATGAGCGTGTCTTTGTTGATTCTTGGCGGCAGGCGGTTGTAAATGCTGTCGTACACAATCGGCGCCCAGGCTTCTCCCCGACCGCCCAAATCTGGCCGGCCAAAGGATTTGAGAAAGATGCCGTCGCCGGTAAACAGGCAGGATTTGCCGTCGGGGTCGGTGAACAGGTAATTCACCTGCCCCAGCGTGTGGCCGGGAAACCAGATAACCTCGATGGTGTAGTGGCCCACCTGAAATTTTTGGCCGTCAACAATGTGGTTGTAATCAATGCGGGCCGGCAGCATATCCAGCGGGTGAATGGCATCGTAGGCGTGCATAAAGTAGCGCCCGCCGGTTTTGCGAGCCAGGGCCGGGCCGCCGCTGATGTGGTCGGCGTGGGCGTGGGTGTCAAAGATGTGCGTGAGTTGGGCCTGGTGGGTGTTGAGTACGTTCAGGTAATGGTCAATGTGGCGCAGGGGGTCAATTACAGCGGCCTGGCCCTGGCTGACAACTACAAAACTCAGGTCGCCGCGCGCAGGGCGAGCCACCTGAATAATCTGGCCGTAGGCATTGCTTTCTACCGGGCGAACATCGTACAGGTTGCCCCAGGTGTTAATGCCGCCCTCCAAAAATCGGGCGGTAATGCCGTGGCTTTGCAGAATTTCAGCCACAAATTGCGAGGAGCCTTCTTTGGCGCAAACCACCAGCACTTCGTTTCGGTCTGCCGGCACTTTGGCAACACTTCCGTCTTCATCCTCAATAAAATCAAAGTAGGGAACGTTGATGACCTCCAACGAGTTGCGACCTTCAACTCCCCAACGGCCAAAATCCTCCTCATTGCGAACATCCACAATAAATGTGGGCGTGTCTGCAACAATCCGTTGGTACAATTCAGCTGCGGTAAATGTTTTTACGTCAGTTTGGGTTTCGGCAAGCGCCATTGACAGCCTCCAATATGCGGCAGAATATGTTCTGCCCAAGTTTCATATAGGAGTATATCAGGGCTTTGTAAGGCCAAAATAAGGTAAATTTAAGGAGTTTGTAAATAAATCGGGGAATTTGGCAGGGGTTCCTTACACAATCCTTACAATTAAGGCCAAAATTACCCGGCCAGCGGCAGCGTGAGGGTGAACGTGCTGCCCCGGCCCGGCCCGTCACTGGCGGCAACCAGATCGCCGCCCATGGCCCAGGCCAGATGCCGAGAGATGGTTAGCCCAATGCCGCTGCCGCCGCTGTTCCGCGCCCTGGACCGGTCAATCCGGTAAAAGCGCTCAAAAATGTAAGGCAGGTCATCGGCAGGGATGCCCTGACCGTCATCGGTGATTTCCACCACCGCCGCCGATTCTGAGGCCCGCACGTTCACGGTGATGCAGCCTTCTTCCGGCGTGTACCGGATGGCATTGCCCAAAATGTTGACCAGAATTTGCGCGGTGCGGTCCGGGTCGGCGCAGACGGTAATTTCTGTTGATGGGTGGTGCTCGGTGATTTGCAGGCATTGCGCCACGGCCTGCGGTCTGAGCTGGCTGACCACCCGCTCAACAACGGGAATCAGGCTGAAATCCTGCATGTGCAGCGAAATTTGCCCGGCCTCCACCTGCGACAGCGATTGAAGATCGCTGACCAGCCGTTTGAGCCGGCGCACCTCTTGCGACATCTGGGCAAACGTTTCCGGTTCGCGGGTGAACAGGCCATCCATCAGCCCTTCAAGATAGCCTTCCAGCCCGGTCAGCGGGGTGCGGAGTTCGTG
>RFJF01000725.1 GCA_003695455.1 Chloroflexota bacterium | reverse complement strand
TAATTTCATCAAGGAGTTGGGCTTCTATGCTCGATTTAAGTCCCTTAGGGTTGGTTGAACCACCATTTTCACTATCACCCGACCCACGTTATTTTTACGTATCACTGCAACACAAAGCAACCTTGGCCAAGGTAACGTATACTACCGAACAACGGCAAGGCCTGTCGGTTATTTTTGGCGATGTTGGGGTTGGTAAAACAACCGTCGCAAGACGGCTTTATCAAATTTACCGGGATCGAACCGATTTCTACACTGCGTATATACCAACTCCGCTGTACCCCTCAGATTTTCAGTTTTTAAAGAATATTTGCGCTGAATTCGGCATAAACCCCAAACGAAGTAAACTGCTTCAACTCGCTGCCTTTGAGGAATTTTTGATTAGCGCATTTAAAGAAGACAAAAATGTACTTTTAATTATTGATGAATCGCAGGGATTGATTGGCCCTCAGTTTGAGCTAATTCGTCAATTACTCAATTTTGAAACCAACACTCGAAAGTTAATTCAGATTGTGATGATTGGCCAAAATGAGCTGAGAAACAAACTTCGATTGAAACGGGCGCTGGCCTCCCGTGTTGCAACTCGGTCAACGTTAGAACCGTTACATTTTGACGACACGCGTTCAATGATAAATTTCAGAGTTATGGTGGCTGGTCGGCAAGAGGCGCTATTTACGGATGATGCTTTAACCAAGATTTACGATTATAGCCGTGGAATGCCGCGTGAAATTTGTGTGTTGGGATTAAACATTTTGCCTGCTGCGCTCATTAGTAAGGCGTATGTTGTTGATGGGGACCTGGTAGACCAGGTAATCGAGGAGTTAAAATAATGGCAAAACGCCAAAATGAATCATCAACCCAGGGAACATTCGCGCAGCTTTATGAGGTACAAGAGGAGTTGAGCCGCCGTGGTGTCAAACCGTTGGGCCGTCCTCCCAAAAAAATCCGTCGAAAGCCTACCACGGTACATTTGGCCCAGTCCGAACACAGGAATCTGAGTAAATTGCACATGTTGCTTAACGAACAGTTCTCAATTAATCGTAGTGAATTAGTGGGCGTGGCAATTGACGTGCTGGCTGAGGTGGTTGAAATTGCCGGCGATAAACTTTCTGACGAAGCTATAACTAGTCTCGAATCTTTTAAACGAGCTATTTACGATGTTATAAAATCATAAAATCACAAAATCGTAAAATCGGATTTAATAAATTATCATTAATATGGGATGGAAGGCGCAAAAAAAACCTACTCAGGGGGTAATTGACGAGCTCTGTCAATTATATCTTCCAGGTTTCGGGTGTCGAGCAGTGAAAATGATATACCGGTTTTTGCCAGTTCAACGTGGCCCAAATTGTGAAATGATCGTGCGCATGCCGCCCGTGACATCGCATCGTAGATTTCTGCAAATGTAGTGGCTTTCGGATTGTGGGCAAGTACGTGCCGCACAAATTCAATGGCAATCTTGTTCAACGTGTAGAGTCTTTCTGAAATGAAACAACAGGTGTTTAATCTGTTGTTTTTTGTTGGGTCAATTCCGAGTTAATTGTGTCTGAACACAGCGGAGCAATTTTGGCAGGATGGCAGGTTCACTGAATTATAGCACAATCCCGGGCAAAAAGATGAAAATTTGACCATGTCTACCTTAAAATCTGAAATTGTTAAGCTTGTTTCGTTCAGCGGAACACAGCATGGGGTGGTGGGTAACCACAGAAGTGGAATTACCGGAGTTGATATTTGCCTGCAATAGCCGGATTACTAAAATCAAGTCGTTCAAACCGTGTGGAGTAAATAATTGGGGCAGGGAATGTCCGGCAACGACCAAAAAATCCTTGTGCTGTTACTTGGATTAACCATCATCCGGGGTATTATTTATATATCCATATTTCCGCCTTGGCTGGCGCCCGACGAGCCGGCACATTTTGAGGCAATACGGTTGCTGGGCCAGGTAGATGCATGGCCGGACCGTTTGACCTACCAGGCATCACCCATGCACCCGGATATGAAGGCCAGTTTTGACGAGTTTAGGGTGTGGCAGATTTCCAGGCACGTCCCACCGTCCGGCGATAATTCCCAAACGTTTATTCAATATTATCCACCCACCAGCACGGCCAGTATCGTCAGTACCGAACGATATTCGATTTTGTACCACCTGCTTTTGGCCCCCGTTTCAAAAATCAGCACATCGTTCGATATTGTGACTCAGGTGTACCTGCTGCGACTGGTTTCTCTGGTGATTGTTGTGCTGACTGTGGGAATTGGCTGGAGTACAGTCCGGCGGCTTTTTGCGGGTTCACTTGTTTACCCGGCTGCGGTAGCTGCTTTTCTGGCATTTTTACCCATGCACCTGCATGTCAACACCTCGATTAATACCGATGCCCCAGCCACGTTGCTTGTGTTTCTGTTTTGGTGGGCGTTACTGCGTATTTTCTTTGATGGCCCCTCATTTTGGCGAACCGCGTTGGTTGCCACAATTTTTGTGCTGGCAATTATCATCAAACCGACTACCATTTACATTATTCCAACTCTGATGGCCGCAGTGATTATTTTCCTGGCCCGCAGGTTTCATTGGAAATGGCCGGTTTCAACGGTGTTGTTGGCAGGGCTGATTGTTACCACATTTTTTGGGGCAATTTTCCTGTTCCAACTGACCAGCACAGGGCGGGTGCTCAGCCTGACACCCGCAGATTTGTCACGGTTGAATTTGGATGTTTTTAATGTAACTCAGGAGCATTTGTACACCTACGCCATCGCTCTGCACTGGAGTTTTTTATCCTTTTGGGGACTTTTTGGCTGGGCCAACCTGCACATTCCATTTGCGTGGCTTTGGTGGCTGGGTGCTTTTGTGGTGCTTTCCGGCATTGGCGTGGCAATTTTTGTGTGGCGGCATATCCTCAATCCGTCTAGCTCCGATTTACGATTTTCCGCGCCGCAGCGCGATATGCTGCTGGCGTTACTGTTTGGTGCTATTTTTGCAATGATTCAACTGTATGTGCCGGTGCTGGCAACGCAATCTCTGCGCTGGGGACCGCCGGCACGCTACATTTTTCCGGCGCTGCTGCCGTTATCGCTTTATTTGTTTTTGGGCTACCGGCAGATGATTCCGGCGCGATTCAGGCAATTTGCCTTGCCGGTTTGGGTATCGGCCCTGATTGCCTACGATTCGGTCACGTTTTTGCTGGTTGTTTTACCGAGTATTTACGGGTAGCCGCATGCGTTGGGTGTGGTGGGTTGTTTGGGGCGTTGTGGCTGCGTCAATTGTGGCCTGGCTGGCGTGGGGCCGAATTTCGATTTTCCAC
>RFJF01000724.1 GCA_003695455.1 Chloroflexota bacterium | reverse complement strand
TGATGTTTGCCGCGCTCATTTCTCTGACGGTAATTTCGCTGGCGCTGTACCTGCTGGTCAGCGGTCTGGAATACTGGCTGCTGGCCTGGCGGCGACGCTGACATTCACACTTACAACCAAATTTTCATCCCCGGAAAGGACACCCATGAAACTCCACAAACTTCTGATTACCCTTGTACTGACCCTGTTTGCAGTTGCCGCCTGCGGCGGCAATGCCTCTGAACCCACCCCCGCCGCGCCCACTGCCGGTGCGCCCCAAAAGGTTACACTGGGCGTGGGATTCATCCCCAACGTGCAATTTGCACCGTTTTACGTGGCCCAGAAAAAAGGCTTTTACGCCGATGAAGGGCTGGATGTTGAAATTGAATACGGCTTTGAAAATGATTTTGTGGCGCTGGCGGCGCAGGGCGAACGTGATTTTGCCGTAGCCAGCGGCGACCAGGTGATTCTGGCGCAGGCACAGGGCCTGCCGGTAACTTATGTGATGAAATGGTACGAACGCATGCCCGTGGCACTGATGATGGGGCCGGGGCAATCGGTGGATGGGCCGGCAGAACTGGCCGGCAAAAAAATCGGGCTGCCGGGCTTTTTTGGGGCCTCGTTCATCGGCTGGAAGGCGCTGGCCTACGCCGCCAGCGTGGATGAAAATGCCGTCGAGTTGCAGGAAATCGGCTTTACGCAGGCAGCGGCCGTTCAGCAGGGCACAGTAGACGGGGCCATGGTTTACATTGCCAACGAACCCATCCAGCTCAAAAATCAGGGGCTGGACGTGCAAGTAATTCAGGTATCGGACTACATTTATTTGGTGGCAAACGGATTGGTGGTAGGCGATAAACTGCTGGCAGACAACCCGGCCCGCGTTGAAAAAATGGTGCGGGCTACCCTGCGCGGCTTGCAGTACACCATTGAAAACCCCGACGAGGCATTTGACATTGCCCGGCAGGTCATTCCTGAAATCACCGATGAAGACGCGCCGGTTCAGCGGCAGGTGCTGGATGCCTCAATTGAATTGTGGCGCAGTGACAACTTAGGCCAGACAAGCATGCAGGCGTGGCAGGATTCTGTGGATTTTATGCGCAGCACCGGCTTGCTTGAAAAAGATGTAGCCGTGGATTCATTGTTCACCAATCAGTTTGTTGAAAAATAACGGACAATCTGGTGCCCCAACCCATTTTGCAGGCGCGCTCTATTTCAAAACAGTTTGACTCCGGCGCTACGCCCGTGCTGGCGGTGGAACATATTGACCTGGATGTGGCTCCCGGCGAATTTCTGTGCATTGCCGGGCCATCCGGCTGCGGCAAATCAACCCTGCTGCAAATGCTGGGCGGGTTGACCCCGCCCGACAGCGGTCAGGTTTTGCTGAACGGCGCCCCCCTCACTGAACCCTCGCCGGAAATCAGCGTGGTGTTTCAAAAACCCAACCTGATGCCGTGGCGCACTGTAACCGACAATATTTTGCTGCCGTTGCAAATTGCCGGTGTGCCCGCTGCCGAAGCCCGGCGGCGGGCCGAGCAGACGCTGGCCTTGGTGGGCCTCTCTGATTTTGCCGGCGCATACCCGCAGGAGCTTTCCGGCGGTATGGAGCAGCGCATTGCCGTGGCGCGGGCGCTCATTCAGCAGCCACGTATTCTGCTGCTGGACGAACCGTTTGCCGCGCTCGATGCCCTGACCCGCGAGCGACTGAATGACGAGTTACTGCACCTGTGGCGGCGACGAAAACTGACTGCTGTTATGGTCACGCACAACATCCGCGAAGCCGTCTTTCTGGCCGACCGGGTGCTGGTACTCAGCCCGCGCCCCGGAACCATTTCGGCGGAATTCCCCATTGACCTGCCCCGACCCCGCCCACCGGGCGTGCAATACAGCCAAAAATTTGGCGCGCTGGCCTACCAGATTCGGCAGGCCATCACCGAGTAATCAGGAGTCCAAAATTTTGCCGGCAACCTCAACAACAATACAGGCTTGCATGGCGTCCACGCAGTGGTATAATCAATAAAGTGTGGCAGCAAACCTCAGGAGCCAGCTTTTCAGGCCATCGCCGGTTAAGTTTGGAGATGTGTGGGAACAGCCCCAACCCGGCCTCTACATTTCGTCATTGGATTACGGGGAGCAAATTGTTTCTATGGCTAAAGAGAAAATTTTAATTGTAGACGACGAGATGGATGTGCTTGACCTGTGCAAGCGCATTCTCATCTCGCAGGGATATCAGATTGAAAGCGCGCACAATGGTTTTGAAGCCATTGATATTGCCAGACACAACAAGTTTGACCTGCTTCTGACGGACATTAAAATGCCGGGAATGAGTGGGCTTGAGATTGCGCAGCAACTCAAAGAATTTGACCCCGGCATTATTTGCGTCACAATGACCGGCTTCAGCACCATGGACATGGCCATCAACGCCCTCAAACTGGGCATTGATGAATTTATTCTGAAGCCGTTTACCCCAAAAGAGTTGAGCGCCGCCATTTCAAAAGCGCTGGACAAAGAACGGTTGCGCCAGGAAAACTCCCGGCTCCGGTCGCTGATTCCCTTGTTTGAGTTGAACAAAACACTCATGTCAACGGTTGACGAAGAAAGCCTGCTCAACCGCGTTTTGAGAATTGCCCAAAACGAAACAAACGCCTCCTTTGCCGGTATTCACCTGATTCACGATGGTGAAATCACCCGAACATTACACAGCTACCCCACAGATTCTCAGGTTGCAGCCAGCGAGCAATTATCTTGCGGGTTGCTTGAAAACGACAACATTACATCGCAGGAACTTTACCAAAGTAACCCTGCCCACCAACAAATTTTACAAGATTTACAGGCAGAATCGGTGCTAATTGCACCGCTGAAATCCCAAAACTCAACACTTGGCGTATTGATTTTGGGGCAAACAGAAAACCACTTTGCCCCCGGAGATTCGGAACTGCTGTCTGTGTTGTGCGGGCAGGCCGGCGTAGCGCTGGAAAACGCCCGGTTGTTCACCGAGATTCAGGAAGCGTACCAGCAGCTTCAAATGCTGGACCACATGAAAAGTGAATTCATCAACATTGCCGCTCACGAACTCCGCACGCCGCTGGCAATTTTGATGGGCTACGCAACGGTGCTCGAAGAGGACACCTCGGATGACCAGCGGGAATACGTGGCAAATATTACCCGCAACGCCATGCGCCTGCGCGCGCTCATTGATGACATGCTGTATTTGCAGTATTTGGAAAGTGGCGTGGTAAAACTTTCAAATGAGAAGGTGATTCTGCAAGATGTTATTCAGGGCCTCACCGAAGAAATGACATTGATGGTTAAAGAGAAGAACCTTGATATGCAGGTGAACATTCCCGCCGATTTTCCAGAAATGATTATTGACCGCAAAAAACTGGATTTGATTCTGGTTAATTTGCTGCACAACGCGGTGAAATTCACCCCGCTCAACGGACAAATTAAAATTTCTGCCGGAACAAATGGCGAATTTGGCACCATCTCTGTGAATAACACGGGCAAGCCCATTCCGCCGGAAAGTCTGGAAAAAGTATTTGACCGCTTCTACCAGGCCGAAAACACGCTCACCCGCGAACACGGCGGCGCCGGCCTGGGGCTGGCAATTGTGCGCGGCATGGTTGATGTTTGCGGCGGCAAGATTTGGGTGGAAAGTACCAAAGAAGCCGGAACCACATTCAGCGTTGAACTTCCGCTTGACAACCGGCATTTAAAAGCCCGCAAATTGCAACTTTAGACCGACTGTGGCGGAATCCGGGGCTGCAACTCAACCTCTATCAGGCTGTAAATCTCTGCCACCGGCGCGCCGCCCTCCGGAGCCAGTTCAAACCAGCGAATGGCCGGGTCATCCAGCCGGAACCAGTTGTACTGCTGCCGCACAAAACGGCGTGTTTCTTTTTTTATGAGCGCCACCGCCTCATCCAGCGAGACTTCTCCGCGCAAATATTGCCCCATCTGTTTGTAACCCAACCCCATCATGGCCGGCATTTGCCAATCGTATCCGGCTTGCTCCAGTTGCCGGACTTCATCCAGCAGCCCCATTTCCATCATCCGGTCAATGCGCCGGTCAACCCGCGCGTACAACGCTTCGCGGGGCATGGTCAGCCCAATTTGCAAAATATTGTACGGCGGCAGATTTTTTTGCTGGTGCACACTGATGGGAACGCCGGTTTTGCGGAACACTTCCAGCGCCCTAATCACCCGGCGCAGGTTGCGGGGGTCAATTTTGGCGGCGGCCTGCGGGTCAACGGCAGACAGTTCGGCGTGGAGCGCTGCCCCGCCAACTTTGGCGGCGCGAGCTTCCAGTTCGGCACGCAGGGCAAAATCGGGGGGAACCCGCGGAATGCCCCACCCTTCAACCACGGCCTTAACCCACTGGCCTGTGCCGCCCACCAGCGCCGGCAACCGGCGGCGGGCGCTAATTTGTTCAATGAGCGCGTACGCCCGCGCCTGAAATTCGGCCAGCGTCACAATTTGGTCGGGGTCTGCCACGTCAAGCAGATGGTGCGGCACCGCGGCGCGCTCGGCGGGGGTGGCCTTGGCCGTGCCGATGTTGCAGCCACGGTAAATCTGCCGGGAATCGGCAGAGATGATTTCCAGCGGGAATTTTTGCGCCAGTTGCAGGGACAGTGCGGTTTTGCCCACCGCAGTTGGGCCAACAATTACCAGTAGTGAAAGCATGGGCAGATTCCAGATTCCAGAGTCCAGAGTTCAGAGTCTGGATTTCAGATGACAGGGTGCAGTTTTCAAATCTGTAAAACCACTGTCTGTATTCTGTGCTCTGTATTCTGAATTCTGTCTCATTCCCCCAGCCCGTAAATGTCTGAATACTTTTGCCTGATGTAGGCCAGATACGGCCCGGCTTTGATGCCGTCATCGCCGGTGGTGCGGCGAATGAGTTCGGTGGCGGTGTATTTGCGGCCGTGACGGTGAATGTGCTCGCGGAACCAGCCCAGCAGCGCCCCGAATTCACCACGGGCAAACTGCTCCGGCAAATCGGGAATGTCGGCCAGCGCCCGGTTGTAAAATTGCAGCGACATCACGTTGCCCAGCGTGTAGGTAGGAAAGTAGCCCATCATGCCGCCGGACCAGTGGATATCCTGCAACACTCCCTGCGAATCATCGGGCGGGGTCACGCCCAGGTAGCTCTGCATTTTTGCGTTCCACGCCGCCGGCAAATCCGCCACCGCCAGCCGGCCGGTGAGCAACTCCTGCTCCAACTCAAATCGAAGAAAGATGTGCAGATTGTACGTCACTTCATCGGCCTCTACCCGAATGAAAGACGGTTCTACCCGGTTGATGGCCCGGTAAAAATCATCCAGCGACACCTGCCCCAACTGCGCCGGGAAAAATTCCTGCAAGCGGGGGTAGTAAAACTGCCAGAAGGCGCGGCTGCGCCCGACCACGTTTTCCCACAACCGCGATTGCGATTCGTGGACGCCCAGCGATGTGCCGCCGGCCAGCATGGTACCGTCCAGTTCCGCGGCGCTGCCCTGCTCGTACAGGGCGTGGCCGCCTTCGTGCAGGGTGCCAAAAATGGCCGTGGCAAACTGGTCTTTGTAAACGCGGGTGGTCACGCGCACATCGTTTACGGAAAAACTGGTGGTAAACGGGTGCGCCGATTTGTCTTGCCGGCCCCGTTCAAAATCAAAGCCAATGGCCCGCAGGGGAATCAGGCCAAAATCCCACTGGGCCTGCTCGTCAAAATTCTGCCGCAACGGCGAATCATCCACGGTTTCTTTTTTGGCCGAAATGGCCTGCACCAGCGGCACCAGTTCGGCCTTCAGTTGATTGAACACGGCGTCAACTTCGGCGGTTTTCATGCCGGGTTCAAACTGGTTGAGCAGGGCATCGTAAATATTGTCGTCGTAGCCGTAGGCTTCTGCGGCCTGAATGTTGAGGTCAACAATTTTGGCAAGAATATCCTGAAATTGCGAGAAGTCCTTTTCGGCGCGGGCTTTTTGCCAGATTTGCTGGGCCAGCGAAAAGGTGCGGCTCATCTCCTCCACCAGCGCGGGCGGGAGTTTGCGGGCCAAATCGTACTCGCGGCGAGCCACCCGAACCAGTGCGGCCTCGTCAGAATCGTACTCAAAACCGGCGTCGGCCAAATCGGCGAGCAGTTGGCCGATTTCATCGGTGGTGAACAGTTGGTGGGCCAGTTTTTCCAGCGTGGCAAGCTGTTCGGCCCGCGCCGCCGCGCCGCCGGGGGGCATGTAGGTTTGCTGGTCCCACCCCAGCAACGCCGACGCGTTGTTCAGGTTGGTCACATCTTTTAACAGACTTTGCAAGCGTTGCAATTTTTGGTTCAACTTTTTCTCCTCACTCATCTCCCAAACTGAGAACCGACATAAACGCCTCTTGCGGAATTTCGACGCTGCCGACCATTTTCATCCGCTTTTTGCCCTTTTTCTGTTTTTCCAGCAGTTTTCGCTTGCGGGTGATATCGCCGCCGTAACATTTTGCCAGCACGTCTTTGCGCAGGGCTTTCACGTTGGCCCGGCTGATGACTTTTTTACCCACGGCGGCCTGAATGGGTACCACAAATTGCTGCCGGGGGATGACCTCTTTCAGTTTGCTGACCAGTTTCTGGCCGCGGGGGTAGCTCTGCTCGCGGTGAACAATGATGCTCAGCGCGTCTACCGGGTCGCCGTTGACCAGCACGTCCAGTTTCACCAGGTCGCTGGGGCGGTATTCCTCAAAGCGGTAATCCAGCGAGGCGTAACCTTTGGTGGCGCTTTTGAGCTGGTCGTAAAAATCTACAATCATTTCGCTCAGCGGCAAAAAATATTCCATCAGCACACGGGTTTCATCCAGGTATTCCATTTTGATGAACTCGCCGCGCCGCTTGGTGGTGATTTCCATAATGGGGCCAATGTAATCGGCGGGGGTGTAAATGCTGATGTGCACCCACGGCTCGGCCACAGATTCAATGTGGTTGGGGTCGGGCATGTCGGCGGGGTTGTCAATGACAATGATTTCGCCGCCCACTTTTTCAATTTGATATTCCACGCTGGGCGCGGTAGCCAGCAGGTCAATGTCGTACTCGCGTTCCAGCCGTTCCTGAATGATTTCCATGTGGAACAGCCCCAGGAATCCCACCCGAAAGCCAAAACCGAGCGCCTGGCTGTTTTCCGGCTCGTACACCAGCGAGGCGTCATTCAACTGCAACTTTTCCAGCGCGTCTTTCAGCAGGGGGTAGCCGTCCGATTCGGTGGGATAGAAGCCGGCAAAAACCATCGGCTTGACCGGCTTGTAGCCGGGCAGCGGTTTCAGCGAGCCATCCTCGGCGCTGGATTTGAGGGTGACGGTGTCGCCCACGCGCAGTTCGCGGATGGTTTTGAGGCCGGTTGCCACGTACCCCACCTCGCCCGCGCCAAGATTGGATGTGGGCTGCATTTTGGGTTTGAAGACCCCAAACTCAATCGGTTCAATGGTTTTTTCCGTAGCCATCAAATAAAGCGGCTGGCGTTTTTGCAGTTGGCCGTCTACCACGCGCAGGTAGGCAATGACGCCTTTGTAGGCATCGTAGTGGCTGTCAAAAATCAGGGCGCGCAGGGGAGCGTCGGGGTTGCCGCGGGGAGGCGGAACCTGCGCCACCAGCCGTTCGAGCAGTTCCGGCACGCCCTGCCCGGTTTTGGCACTGACCGGCAGCACGTCGGCGGCGTCCAGCCCAATCAAATCTTCAATTTCCTGCGCCACCTCGTCGGGCCGCGCCGAGGGCAGATCAACCTTGTTGACCACCGGGATGATTTCAAGGTTGTAATCCAGCGCCAGATAGAGGTTTGCCAGCGTTTGGGCCTCGATGCCCTGCGTAGCATCCACCACCAGAATGGCCCCTTCGCAGGCAGCCAGCGCCCGGCTAACCTCGTAGGTAAAATCCACGTGGCCGGGGGTGTCAATCAGGTTGAGTTCATACGCTGCGCCGTCGGCGGCGGTGTAGTTCATCCGCACAGCAGAGGCTTTGATGGTTACGCCTTTTTCGCGTTCCAAATCCATCCCGTCCAGAAACTGCTCCTGCATTTCCCGTTCAGAAATGGTGCCGGTTACTTGCAGCAGGCGGTCGGCCAGCGTGCTTTTGCCGTGGTCAATGTGGGCAATGATGCAAAAATTTCTAATGTGTGATTGGTCCATTTGATTTACGATTTCAGATTTTAGATTTACGATTGGCGGCCGAGTTGGTCTGCACACAACCGTGGTGAAAAAATTTAGACAGGATTCACAGGATTATCAGGATTTTATTAAACATAATCTTGTGAATCCTGTTAATCCTGTCGATTTTCAAGCAGAATTCAACGTTGTTTCGAGTTACCGCGGTTTAATGCAGAGCTGCCGGCGGCTGTTTCTCTGCCGAATTAGAAATTATACTGCAATCGGGGCAAAAGGTGAAACGGGCGCTAGCCGGAAACGGCCTCCAGCCAGCCGATAGCGGCATCTGCGAGCGCGGGCATGGCTTTGTAGGCCAGCATGTCCGGGCTGAGGCCGCGCAGCGCGGCGGCCAATTGGGCGGCGCGTTCCGGCTGCCCCGCCAGCGATGACAGCGACCGGCTGTAAATACGAATGGTGAAAATAATATCGCCGCTGACGGGCAGACGGCGCAGGGTTTGGC
>RFJF01000723.1 GCA_003695455.1 Chloroflexota bacterium | reverse complement strand
GTGGGCCACTTCCGGCTCGGTGAAGGTGGTCCACGGCATCACCCCGGTGACGCCGCGCTCGTTGCCGGGCAGCAGCGCGTTGCGCACCGCCTTGTAGCCCTGCCAGCCGGCAACGTGGGTAAACTGGTAATTGCCGGCAATCACATCGCCGGCGGCAAAAATGTGGCGCACATTGGTACGCAGGTAATCATCCACCGGGATGCCGTTGGGTGTGGCCCGCACGCCGGCCTGCGTCAGATTCAGCCCGGCCACGTTGGGCGCGCGGCCCACCGCCACCAGCAGCACATCGCCGCGGTATTCCTGCCCGGCGACCGTGATCACCGTCTGCCCGCCCTCCTGCCGGGCCTCCGAGACCAGCCCCGGCACAAATTCAATCCCTTCGCGGGCAAAAACCCGACCCATCACCTGCGCCACTTCCGGCTCTTCACGGGGCAGCAGGCCCACGTCAACCAGCGTCACCCGCGCGCCGAGCCGCCGGTAGGCCTGGGCCAGTTCCACGCCGATTGGCCCGGCGCCCATTACCAGCAAATGCTCCGGCAGGTGCTGGTTGTTGAATATTTGCAGGTATGTCTGGTACGGCACATCGGCCAGGCCGGGCACAGGGGGAATGAACGGGTGCGCGCCGGTGGCGATGATGAACTTTTTGGCCGTGAGTGTCTGCTCGCTGGCGTGCAGGGTGTGGGGGTCAACAAATTGGGCCGCGCCAAACAGCACCTCGATGCCCTCCGCGGCCAGTTTTTCGGGGGTCTCGTGGCGGTAGACTCCGGTCACGGCCCGGCGCACGGCGGCGCGCACAGCGACCATATCCACACGGGGCGGCCCGCCGGTTTCGATGCCAACCTGCGACGCGGTTCGCACCGCGTGCGCGGTTTTGGCAATTTTCAGCAGGGCTTTGCTGGGCACGCAGCCGGTCCAGGTGCAATCGCCGCCGATGCGGTGTTTTTCAACCAGCGCCACTTTTACGCCCAGCCGGGCTGCAAACTGCGCGGCGGTAATTCCGCCGGAACCGGCGCCAATGACAACGAGATCGTACACAATTGCCTCCAACAAAATTCAGGGGGTAGGATGCAGGGGTCAAAATTCGGCCTGTACCCCACTATTCTACTCCGGTTTGGCGGTGCATACTGTAAGAATTGTTACAGCCGGGCCATCAAACAAATGTTATGCTGGCAAAAAAGGAGGGACGAATGAAAAAGTACGATGCAATTATTATCGGCTCCGGGCAGGGCGGCGGGCCGCTGGCCCACAAACTGGCCGATTTGAACTGGACGGTCGCCTTCATCGAAAAGGACCATCTGGGCGGCTCGTGCGTGAATTACGGCTGCACGCCCACCAAAACCATGCTGGCCAGCGCGCGGCTGGCCCACTACGCCCGGCGAGCGCCGGAGTTTGGGGTGCAGACCGGGCCGGTGGCGGTCAATCTGGCGCAGGTGGTGGCCCGCAAAGACAAGCTGGTGCAGGAGTGGCGGCAGGGGCAAAACGGCCACGCCGAAAGCCGCCCCTCGCTGGATTTGTACCGGGGCCACGGCCGTTTTACCGGGCCGCACACGGTTGAGGTGAACGGCGAAGAACTGACCGGCGACCACATTTTTATCAACACCGGCACGCGCCCGCGCATCATCCCCATTCCGGGGCTGGATTCGGTGGATTACCTGACCAACCGCAACCTGATGGATTTGACGGAGACTCCGGAGCATTTGATAATTTTGGGCGGCAACTACCTGGGGCTGGAGTTTGGGCAGATGTACCGTCGCTTTGGCAGCCGGGTCACGGTCATCGAAATTATGGATCAGCTCATCCCCCGTGAAGACCCCGACGTGGCCGCCGCGCTGCAGGAAGCGCTGGAAGCCGAGGGGTTGGTGTTCCATTTGGGAACGCAGGCGGCGCGGGTGGCAAAATCGGGCGGCGGAATTGAGGTAACGCTGCAACACGGCGATGACTCCACTGAAACCATCACCGGCTCGCACCTGCTGATGTCCATCGGCCGCACGCCCAACACCGATGATTTGGGACTGGAAGCCGCCGGGATCACTGCCGAACGGGGGTTCATCATCGTGAATGACCGGCTGGAAACCAACGTGCCGGGGGTGTGGGCGCTGGGCGATGTGAAGGGCGGCCCGGCGTTTACTCACGTAGCCTACGACGACCATCTGGTGATTTTTGACAACCTGATTCACGGCAAAAATCGGACAATTGCCAACCGGCTGGTGCCGTACGCCCTGTTCACAGACCCGGAACTGGGGCGGGTGGGGCTGACCGAAACCGAGGCACGCGCCGCCGGCTACAAGCTAAAAGTGGGCAAAATTCCGATGAGTTGGGTGGCGCGGGCCATCGAACGGGACGAAACCGCCGGGT
>RFJF01000722.1 GCA_003695455.1 Chloroflexota bacterium | reverse complement strand
TGCGCACCTTCAGCAAGTGGGCCGGGTTGGCCGGCCTGCGAGTCGGCTACGGCGCATTTCCGCCGGACATTATCACCCATCTCTGGAAAATCAAACAGCCGTACAATGTTAACGTGGCCGGCCAACTGGCGGCGCTCGTCTCGCTGCAAGACCGCGAGCGACTGCTGGGCAGCGTGGCCCGGCTGGTTGAAGAGCGGGCGCGGCTGTTTAACATACTCAGCCAACTCGACTGGCTGACGCCCTACCCCAGCCGCGCCAATTTTGTGCTGTGTCGCGTTGCAGGCCGCCCCGCCGCCGAGGTGAAACAGCAGTTGGCCGCGCAGGGTATTCTGGTTCGATATTACAACTCGCCGCGCCTGAGCGACCACATTCGCGTGAGCGTGGGCACGCCGGAGCAGTTGGCGGCGCTGGAACGGGGGTTGAGATCACTGTGAGTTACCGGCCCCGCCTGACCATTGACGCGCTCATTTTTAACGGCTACGATGTGCTGATTGACACCCGGTACTCGTACCGTGAAGTGGTGCGCAAAACCGTGCAGATTTATCTGGAGCGCGCGCTGGGGCTGGCCCCATCAAAAGAGTCACTGCTCAGCGCGGACGATGTGCTGTGCTTGCAACGGGCAGGCAATTTTACCGGCTACTGGGATTTGACCCAGGCGTTCATTCTCTATTTTATTGAGATGCTGCCGCCGGTTCCCGCGCCTACATTCCCCTCAAAATTCCACGTGCCGGCGCTGATTGCCTACCTGCAACTTTCCGGCGGCAATTTGCGGGCCGGCATTGACCAGTTGCGCGCCCAATGCAACGTGGCAGAATTCGCCCAAAAAGTAGCCGCGGCAGGCGGCGGGCTGGACGGCGCGCACCGGGCGCTTCCGGCAGAAAACCGGCACCTGCTGGTGGCTGATGGGGACATCACCAAAACCAACATTGTGGGCCGCATTTTTCAGGAGTTGTACCTGGGCGCAGACCTGTTTGAGCGCGTTTACGGCGAGCCGGCGGTGATTGTGCAGAGCAGCGGCCACAGCGAACACGAATCGCTGGTGATTGCGCCCGATATTCTGCCGCAACTGGCCGCAAAAATGCCGCTGGGTGTGGTAGCCAACCGGCCCCGCAACGAGGTTGAACGCACGCTCAACCGGCACAACCTGACGCAATATTTTCAATCGGTCATCACCTGGGATGAAATGGTGCAGGCCGGCGCCCGGCCCGCACCGGAGCCGTGGTCGCTGCTGGAAGCGGCCCGCCTGCTCACCCCCACCCCGGCGCGCTCGGCGTATGTGGGTGTGGTGCCGGCAGATATGCAAGCCGCGCAGGCCGCCAACCGGAGCGTGCCGTTTACCGGCATCGGCTGTTTGCACGGCGCGCCCGACAAAGAATCGCTGCGGGCCGCGCTGGAACAGCACAAAGCCACCATTATTTTGGGACATCCCAACCATTTAAAGGAGTTGATTCTTGGCTAAACCCGGCAGCAGAACCGCAACCGTGAGCCGCACCACCGGCGAAACCGACATCAAACTTACGCTCAATCTGGACGGAACCGGCCAGGCCGATGTGCAGACCGGCGTCGGGTTTCTGGACCACATGCTGCACGCGCTGGCCCGGCACGCCCGTTTTGACCTGACCGTGCGCGCCAACGGCGATTTGCACATTGACGAGCATCACACGGTTGAAGATGTGGGCATTGTACTGGGCCGGGCGCTGGCACAGGCGCTGGGCGACCGGCGGGGCATCACCCGTATGGGCCACGCCATTGTGCCCATGGATGAGGCGCTGGCGCTGGTGGCGGTAGATTTTGGCGGGCGCGGCTATTTTGTGTTCGACGGCGAATTTTCTACCGCCCGCATTGGGCAGGTGGGAACCACACTCATTCCCCATTTTTTTGAAAGTGTGGCCCACGAAGGTAAACTTAACTTACACGCCCGCCTGCTGGCCGGCGTGGACGACCACCATCGCGCCGAGGCGCTGTTCAAGGCGCTGGCCCGCGCGCTGGATATGGCCGTTCGGCGAGACGAACGGCTGGCGGGGCAAATTCCAAGTACCAAAGGCACGCTGACGGTGTAATTCCAGAAGGGTCGGGCAATCCCCGATGGGACGGCAACGGAATAAAAATGGACATACAGGCGGCAGGTGGCAAGTCGCAGGGTTTCAGAAGTGCAGTGTCACCATCCCCTGACTCCTGGCTCCTGATTCCTGTTGATAAACAAATGACCAAAATAACCATTATTGATTACGGCGTAGGAAATTTCAGAAACGTGCAAAAGGCGTTTCAGGCGGTGGGCGCAGATGCCCAAATTACCGATTCGGTGGCGGCGGCTGCGGAGGCGCAGGTGGTTGTGCTGCCCGGCGTGGGTGCGTTTGGCGACGCCATTGGCAACCTGCGCGCCCGCAAGCTGGACCGGCCCGTGCTCGATGCGGTGCAGGCCGGCAAGCCGGTGCTGGGTATCTGCGTGGGGCTGCAACTGATGTTTGATGAAAGCGAGGAGATGGGGCATCACACCGGGCTGGGAATTCTGCCCGGAAAAATTGTGCGCTTCCCGGAGTCTGAGCTGGTTGTGCCGCACATGGGCTGGAACCAGATTCACCCGGTGCGGGAACATCCTCTGCTGGCCGGCATCCGCGACGGCGATTTTGCCTATTTTGCCCACAGCTACTACGCCCAACCGCACAACCCCAACCACGTGCTGGGCCGCACCGATTACGGCTTTGAGTACGCCTCGGTGGTGGGGCGGGACAACGTCTGCGCCATTCAATTTCACCCCGAAAAAAGCCAGCGGGTGGGCATGCAAATCCTCAAAAATTTTGTGGAATTTGCCCGCACCACCGGCTGACATTTGGAGAAACCATGCAAATTTACGCAGCAATTGATTTAAAAAACGGAAAATGCGTCCGGCTGACGCAGGGCGACCCCAACGCCGAAACCGTGTACGGCGAAGACCCCGCCGCCATTGCCGAAACGTGGGAAACCATCGGCACAGACTGGCTGCACGTGGTCAACCTTGACGGCGCGTTTGGCGACCCGGCCAAAGCCGCCAAAAACATCGACGCCCTGCAAGCCATTCTGGACCGGGTGAGCGTGCCGGTGCAGTTTGGCGGCGGCCTGCGCAGCCCCAAAGATGTGGCCCGCGCGCTGGAAATGGGCGTCAGCCGGGTGGTCATCGGCTCAATGGCGGCGGACCGGCCCCGGCAAATGCTGGATATTCTGGGCAAGTACGGCGCGGAACAGATTGCGCTGGGGTTGGATGTGAAGGCCGGCAAAGTAGCCACCCACGGCTGGCGCAAACTGGCCGATACCAACGCGCTGGATTTGGTCAGCGTGATTCAAACGGCGGGCGTCAAACATATTATTTACACCGATATTTCACGCGACGGGATGCTGCAGGGCGTCAACCTGCAAGCTGCGCTCCGGCTGGCCCGGGCCGGCAACCTCCCCGACGACCCCAAACGCCAGTTCCGGGTGATTGTCTCCGGCGGCGTGGCCGGTCTGGATGATGTGCAAGCCGTCAAAGAGCACGAAGACGAGGGGCTGGAGGGATTGATTATCGGCAAGGCGCTGTACGCCGGCAACGTTGATTTGGCCGACGCGATGCGTGTAGCGCACGGCGAGCGCCAGTGATCGTGCAAATTTACGCCGCCACATCGGTGGCGGACGCGCTGAAAATGGTTGAGTTGGGCGTAGACCAGGTGGGGTTTGTGGCCGGTGATTACGGCGAAGTTCACGGCGAGCTGACCTTTGCCGCCGCCGCCGCCATTGCAGACGCCCTGCGGGGCAAAGCCGCGTCATCGGCGCTGACAATGAGCACCGACATCGC
>RFJF01000721.1 GCA_003695455.1 Chloroflexota bacterium | reverse complement strand
GCATCTTTCAATGGGCATGACCGATGATTTTGAAATTGCCATTGAAGAAGGCGCCACGTTGATTCGCGTGGGGCGCGCCATTTTCGGCGCACGAGAATATACATAAAGAGGACCAAAGAAACCCGAAATGTTAAAAGACGTCAAATTTGGATTTATCGGCAGCGGCGCAATGGCTACGGCTATGATTGCCGGCCTGTCCAAAAAGAATCTCATCAACCCGGACAACGTTACCGCCGCCGACCCGTACGTGGGTCAACTTGAAAAACTGTCGGGCCGGTACAACGTAAAAACCACCCAAAACAACCTTGAGGCCACTAAGGAAAAAGACGTTATAATTCTGGCTATCAAACCTCAAAACCTGGTGGCAGTTGGAGAAGAGTTGCAGGGGCGCATCCCGGCGCGTTCGCTGGTGTTGTCAATCATTGCCGGAGCCACCATCAGCAGTATTAGCCGGGCGCTGCACCACTACCGGGTAGTTCGGGTTATGCCCAACACCCCGGCGCGGGTAGGTAAAGGGATGTCTGTGTGGACTGCCACTGAAGATGTAACAGAAACGCAACTGCAATATGCGCAATCAATTCTGGCGGCGCTGGGCGAAGAAGTGTTTGTGGAAAATGAAGATTATCTGGATATGGCTACAGCGCTCTCCGGTACCGGGCCGGCGTATGTATTTATGTTTATGGAAGCCATGATTGACGCCGGGGTACATATGGGCTTTTCGCGGCGCATCTCTGAGCAGCTTGTTTACCAAACTATCGAAGGCTCACTGGCATTTGCCCGCGACAGCAAACGTCACCCCGCCGAATTGCGCAACATGGTCACCTCGCCGGGCGGCACCACCGCCGATGCGATTTACCAGCTTGACAAAGGCGGCTTCCGCACGGTGCTTTCAAAAGCAATTTGGGCTGCATACAAAAAATCTAGAATACTTGGAGGCCTGGAAGAAAACAATGGCTGAAATCCTCGCACTTGTCATCAACATCGTATTCCAGGTAATGTGGTGGGCTATTTTAATCCGCGTGCTGTTATCGTGGCTACCAATGGCCGGAATCAGAATTGACCCGTTTAACCCGGCTATCCGGTTTTTGTACCAGCTCACGGACCCCATTCTTGAGCCGTTACGCCCGTATACCACTGTGGGCATGGTTGATTTAAGCCCTATTGTAGCATTGCTGGGGCTGGAGTTTCTCAGGTTCTTCCTGATTCGTTTGTTACTGGGCGGGTAAATTGTTGGCGCACAAAACCTGAAGTGGGGGGACGGCAAACGCCGGCGCGCTGTTAGCAGAGGAGAAAACTATGCGTGATATAAAATTTAATATCACCAAAGCCGAAGAGGGAGCTGCGTTTCTGGTGCACGTGGTGCCAAAATCGGCCAAAAATGAAGTGGTGGGCAAATATGGCGATGCGTTGAAAATCAACCTGACATCCAAAACCGTCAGTGGTGGCGCCAACGACACGCTGGTTAAATTTTTTGCCAAAAAACTCAATGTCAAGCAAGAGAGCGTTGAAATTGCCGCAGGGCTAACCTCAACCGAAAAAATGGTGGTGGTGGTTGGCCTCTCGCCCAAAAAAGCGGAAAAATTGCTGCTGGGCTAATTTTTGGGAACCAATCATCTCCAATTGGCGTCTACACGGGTAGAGCACATTGGAGGATTATTTAATGAATTTTGAAGTACACAAAACCACGCCGGCTGTAGTGTTGGCAATGTTGGGTTTAATTTTTTTGCTGTCTGCCTGCGCGGGCCAACCCGAGGCCGCTCCCCCGTCGTCCAAATCCGGCGGCGAGTCATTGCAGGCTCAGGTTGTGGCCCAGCCGACTATTGTTCCCGTTCCATCACCTACCCCGGCCCCGTCACCCACGCCCGCCCCTACCCTGCCCACCGAAATTGTTGAACCGGTCTCGCCTGTCTCGCCGGTGCCGCTGAAAACAGAAATCGAGGAAGGTGATACGGTGACCCAAAACCAACCGTCCGGCAGTCAACAGGCCGTTAACGCCGCCATTACCGATTTGGCACAAACCAACGCCATCGCCGCCGATCAGATTCTAGTAGTGTCTGTAAACGCGCAGCAGTGGAACGATTCCAGCCTGGGTTGTCCCCAGGAAGGATTTATGTACGCCCAGGTCATCACCCCCGGTTTTTTGATTGTGCTGGAAGCGCAAGGCCAAACCTTTGAGTACCACACCAATCAGGATGGCAGCAGCGTGGTGCTGTGCGAACCGTAAAGTAATATTTGCCGAGTTTTAATTGAATCAACAATTATCAAGCGTCTTGTTGACAGGCGCTTTTTTTGCCTGCCGGGCCGGTGGTGAATGGTGTGGGACACAACATTGTTTTGCGTGTGTGGGTCAACGGGGCTGGTGGGGGCGCTGCTGCTGGCATGGGCGCTGTTCCACCTGCTGCCCCTGCCGCCGGAAATTACAGACGACCTTT
>RFJF01000073.1 GCA_003695455.1 Chloroflexota bacterium | reverse complement strand
CGTTGTCAACGGCAATGTGATTGACCTGCGGCCCGGCCAGTCCGTGCGGCAGAATGTAGGTGTACCAGGTCTCGCCGTCAAAGTAACCGGCGGCATACGGCTGCCGGGATTGGGTGAAGGTGCTGTCGTAACCCACCCAGATGTGGCCGTCTGCGTCGCCGGTCAGTGTGGTAATCCGTTCCTGGGCCAAACCGTCCCGTTGGCCATAGTGGGTGACTGATGTGCCATCGTCAACCCAAACACCCCACGGAGAATTGTCATAGCTGCGATATCCTTTGGCCAGCCACAACCGCCCTTGCCCGTCAAACGCAATGGTATCAACCTCTTTCAAGGCGGGACTGATTTCCGCGTATGGCCGCAGGTTCCACTTCTGACCGTCAAAATGGCCCAGCCCTCTGCTCCGGTTTATCCGCCAAATGTCCCCGGCCGGACCTTCGACCAAATCGCCGGCCCACCCGGCGGGCCATTCCGGGGGAGGATCAAACACCTGCCACCTGTCCCCATCCAGCATTGCCAGGGCGTTGCCCAGCGTCACCCACACCCGGCCAGCCGAGTCAACCAGCGGTCTGCCGGACTTGTAGTCAGTACCGTTAATTTTGGGGTAGTCCCGCCATGTGTGCCCGTTGAACACAGAAACCGCGCCTGACTTGTTGATCATCCAGATGCGCCCCTGCGAATCGTGGTCGAACGTGGTGCCCCGACGCAGTTTGCCGGGCTGGGTGTGGATGGTGGCGCGGTACTCTCCCTCAGCCGTGGGGCTGAGTTGGGTGACTTGCCTGCCGGCAACCACCCAAATTTCGCCATTGGGGCTGATGTCGAGCGCCGAAACAGCGTTGCCCGGCAGAAGGTCGTCAGTAACCAGTTTGGCGGCGTCCTGCCCGTCAAAAACAATCGCCAGGCCTTCATAGGTAGTCAGCCAAAGCCGGCCGGTTTCATCGGTTGCCAGATTTGTTATTGCAGTAGCCGGCATACCATCTTTTGTGGTGTAGTTGTGCCAGGTTTGACCGTCAAAATGACGGAGCAAGCCCGGTTCGGTTGCAACCCATACGCCGCCCTGGTCATCAGCCGCAAGTATAGACGGGCCATTGGCGGCAGCGGCAGGAAACTGCACCCAGTGTTGACCGTCAAAACGAGTCAACCCGTCGGCGCTGCTAAACCAGATGCGTCCCTGCCCATCCTGACTCATGGCGTTGGTTGTTACGCTGAGGCCGGTTTCTGTGGAGTCGTAGGTTTGCCACGTTGTTCCATCAAACACGGCCACGGTTGAGCCAAAAACAGCCCACACCCGGCCGTCGCTGCCGGCCAGCAGCGCTCTGGCGGGCAAGGGGGGCAGCCCGTCCGGTTTGCCAAAGTTGGTCCAGTTCTGCCCGTTAAACATTGCCAGCGGCGTTGTAGTTAATTGGTAGGCCAGCCACACCTGCCCCGCACGGTCAACAGCCAAATCATTGACCTGGCGCAGGGGTTGGTTCAGCCCCTGCCCGGTGATGTTGGCCCAGCGGCTGCCGTCAAAATGGCCGATGGCCTGCAAATTTCCGTTGGCTCCCAACTTGCCGTAGCTAACCCACACCTGCCCGCGCTCATCGGCGGCAATATGTTCGATGATGTTGTTGAACAGACCATCGGCGGTGGTGTATTTTTGGTAGGCGCCGCTGGGGATATCCCACCGGACCACGCCGCCGCAGGTTGCGGCCCACAATGTATCGCCCACAATGACCATATCTCTGGTGCAGTTGGCGTTGGTAAATACTTTCCAGCGGGGCGTTGCGGTTTGGCTGATGGTGGATGTGGTTGTCAGGGTGAGGGTGCCGGTCAGGGGCGTTGTGGCGCGGGTTGGGGTGGCGGTGGCCGTTAAACCCGGCGACCCGGACGCATCAACTCTGACCCCGGCAAGCGCGAGCGCAGACAGCAAAAAAGCACATACGGCAAAAATAAGGTGTTTCTTTATCATCATTCCGCTACCGGGGCAAGATCAAAATAATACAGCACAATATTTTCTTTGCCTTGCCGGTCTCTCATGCCGTTCACAAAAAAATCGGTGCCGGGGGTGGGGTTGAGGGTGATGCTGAATTTTTGTTTGAGCCAGTTGGTCATAATGCCCTGCATATGTGCGAGGGTGTACCCGGCAACGTGCGGCGCGCCGGCAATTTCTATCCGCGTGCGGGATTGCCTCCATTGCTCCATGCGTTGTTTAAAAACAGGGTCTTTGGCTTGCAACCTGTCGGCTGCCATGCGGGTAAACCCCATCAGCGTTGCCTGGTCCATTTGCAGCGCCGTCAATGCCAGCACATACAGCCCCTTGATTTTGAAGTTGCGGTTTTTATCCAGCAGTTGATCGGCAACCCGGCGAATGAAACCAAACTGGTCCAGCAATTGAGAAAAATCATTGCCGGGCTTTTGCAAATTATCCAATTGATTTCTGAATACCCGCACCCCGCCGGGGGTGAGGAAGAAAAACTGAACAAACCCCGGTTCGGGCAGTGAAAAATCCTGCGTTTCATTGGTTTGGGGCAACAACGCCTGCGCATTTTGAACAATTTGCCTGGCCATCTGAGCCGCTTCCGGAATGCTGCCCAGGCCGGTCGCACTGCCGCCGGGCGTGGGGTGATACGCGGCCTCGCCGGTGGGGAACGCATTCAGCGAGATAGCCCAGTGGGTTGAACTGGGCCGGTCAACCAGGCCGATGTCCATAATCACGCCAAACACCCGGCCGGCATCGCTGCCGGATACCCCCACTTGTTCCGGGGCGACGGTAAACGCCTGTGCCCGCCATGCCCGGTACTCTTCTGTTGTTTGTATTTCCGTGTTCTTTCCGCCAAACAAACCGGTCATCATTTGACCCCTCTCTCAAGTTTAGTACTCCTCAGCGGCCCGGCATTGGGCCTCATTCCCCTGAATAACAACCTGCTCTCCAATGGTTGACCACCACCCGGTGCGCTCATCCGGCACAAAGATTGAGAGACACGCTGCGTCCGCATCCGGTTGGCTGACTACCAGCGCGCCAAAATCCTGACCGTCGCCTCGGGATTGTCTGGCCTGCTCAATCAAACCGGATGCATCGCCCCCGGCTGCCTTGTCTAAAAAGTCGGTGCAGTATTTCTCGGCCAGCAAACATTTTTCCACGTCGCGCACCAACACAGGTGATTGCTCGCGGTACTGGTAAATCAAAAAAGCCTCCGACGTTGGGTCCCAGATGTGGCTCACCAGTTCTTTCTTTTTGGGAACGGGGCGAACGGACCGCAAACTGCTCAATGTTTCATCCAGCACAAACCGGTTTGTTTGAGCATCAAACAGCCAAATCATGTGCGTGTTGTACACACCGCGCCCGCCTATCTCGGCAACGTGCCGGAAATCCGTGTAGCCGTCAAAATTGTAATCGGCAGCCTCCAAAAAGGCGTCCGGCGCTCTGATGTTGCGGTCGTAAAATACGTCGGCTGCAAAATTGATGGGCTGGACGGATGTTTGAATCTGCGCGTCGTATATTTCAATGCTGTTTGCCGAACCGTCGCTATTCCACCGGACTCTGAACTCGTAGACGCCAACATCGGGGTGGATGAAGTATTTGAATGTGGTCACATCGCCCCGGTCAAGAATGTTGCCGGCGGACATAATCTGTTCCGCCACACTTTGGGTTGGAACCCACAACTTTTGCCCCACGTGAATTAGGTTGGGGTTGTCAATGACGGTAAAGGTGTCATCGCTCATGGCTTTGATGGTGGTGGCTTCAACAATGGCCGGATACATAAATGCATCGCCATAAAATTTGTCGGCAATTTTACTCAGCCAGTCATCGGCCTGCACAATATATGTTTCACCCCAGGAGTCCTGGTTGGGCGGCGATGCCAGCGCAGAGTTCATCGCAAAAATGAAAGCCAACAGGGCCAACATCAGAATCAGGTGGAATTTTCTCATGGATTTGCTATCCTTGCAGAAATTTCTGTCGCCGGGATCAAAATAACCGTGACAACACACAGCTAAATATAAGAACAATAAAAAACACAGGGATGCCCACAATAATTATTCGTTCTGTCCACGACTTTTCGCTTAAGCTATGGAAAAAATCGCCCAAGGGTATGTTTGGGCCTCCATAGGAGTCGTTTTCTAAGTAGTTGAGTATTGTGCCAAGAATGCACCCCGGTACTCCGCCATCAAAATCGTCATCGTCATTCATCATGTGCTCCGTTCTTGTAGAGGCCGGTATGCCGGTCCGGGTTATAGTTGTTGGATACGCAAGGACACAAGCGCACGGCGGTAACAATAATTTTGACTGTTTTCTCTAATCCACGATGGCTCGAATGGGGCGGGGCAACGTTACCAGAGCCAATATCTGGCAAGTGTGGCACTCGAACTTTTTTGGGGAGAATTGATTGTCATTATATCACTTCCATCATCAAAAAATCAATGCAGAAACGCCAAAATTGCCGGGAATTTTAATGTTTTTGAAACCAGCCAAAAAAATACCCCCTTCTTCCAGTGGAAGATGGGGGCCGGGGGATAGGGCCATCAGTCGCGCACACCAGATTTTGGAAGTTCGCCTGACGGCCCTCATTTTAAATTTTTTACCTGAATTTTTCAGGCCGATGTTCAACGCAGCAACGGCTTACGCCTGTTTATCATCCAGAGCGGCCACGCCGGGCAGGGTTTTGCCTTCCAGAAACTCAAGGCTGGCCCCGCCACCGGTGGAAATGTGGCTCATTTTATCGGCCAGGCCCGATTTTTCTGCGGCGGCGGCGCTGTCTCCGCCACCGATGATGGTGGTGGCCTCGTTAAGTCCAGCCAGCGCTTTGGCCACGGCAAATGTGCCTTCCGCAAACCGCGGAAACTCGAACACGCCCATCGGCCCGTTCCAGACCACGGTTTTGGCGGCGGCCAGCCGGTTGGCAAAGTGGGCCACCGTGGCCGGGCCAATGTCCAAAATCATCCAGCCGTCCGGTACTTCATCCACCGGCACAACCCTGGCTTCGGCATCGGCCTTGAATTCCGGGGCAATCACGCAATCCACCGGCAAAATCAACTTGTCGCCGCTTTCGGCCAGCAGGTTTTTGGCAGTCTCAATAGCGCCCTCCTCCACCAGCGAACTGCCGACGCTGTGGCCCTGTGCCACAAAGAAGGTGTTGGCCATGCCGCCGCCAATCAACAGCGAGTCAACCTGCCCCAGCAGATTTTCAATCACGCTGATTTTATCGGAGATTTTGGCCCCGCCCATAATCGCCAGAAATGGCGTTTGCGGGTTGGCGAGCGCGCCGCCCAGGTAATTCAGCTCTTTTTCCATCAGAAAACCGGCCACCGCCGGCCGCAGTAAATCGGCAACGCCGGCGGTGGAGGCGTGGGCGCGGTGGGCGCTGCCAAAGGCATCGTTCACGTAAAACTGGCCCAGTTTTGCCAGTTGCGCAGCAAATGCGGGGTCGTTCTTTTTTTCCTCGGCGTGAAAGCGCGTGTTTTCCAGCAGAGTGACATCGCCGGGCTGCATAGCTGCCACGGCGGCTTCAACGTCCGGGCCAACGCAGTCATCCAGCATTTTTACCGGGCGGCCAAGCAACTGGCTCAACCGTTCGGCGGCGGCGCTCAGGCTGAATTTGGGGTTGCGCTCGCCTTTGGGCCGGCCCATGTGGCTCATCAGTACCACGCCGGCTCCGTTGTCCAGCAAATACTGAATGGTTGGCAGGGCGGCCCGGATGCGGCGGTCATCGGTGACTACGCCGTTGTCCATAGGTACGTTAAAATCAACGCGCACCAGCGCGCGTTTTCCGGCAACATCAATATCTTTTACAGTTTTTTTATTCATTTAAAGCACCTCTTTTTCAATTATCAATGAAAAATGAACAATGAACAAAGTTTAAACTCCACAAACTCCATTCACTCCACAAACTCTACTAACTCAACAACTCACTTTTCTACCGGTACCGGGGCGAAGACGGGGTTGGCCGAGCCGCTGAAAATGAGTTCCACGTGTTCAAAATCGGCCAGATTTACGCCGAAAAAGTAGCGCGCGTCCACGGTGTCATCATCCGGTTGAGCGCCGGCAATCTCAAACTGGTCGCTCTGCACGGTGAGGTTTTGTTGCGGAATGCTCAACGTCAGTCGCGGCAGCAACGCCGTCAGCAATGAGTCCTGATCCAGTGCCGAGCGCAGGTTGGGCGGCAGATTGCGCAGTAAAATCTGCAATTCGGCGCGGTTGGGGCCGGTCTGCCGCACCCGCACCGGAACCATCTCAAGTTTGAGCGGCTGGCCCTGGTACTCAAACTCAACGTTCAGCGCGACCCACGCCTGCGCCGTGGCTGTGGCCGCCACGGTCAGCGCGGGGTCAATCACCGGCGCGGGCGGCTCGATGGGGGCAATGGCTCCCACCTGGCTGACTTCGAGTTGAAATTCTTGTGTCTGCTCCGCCGAAGCACCGCCAGCCAGCAAAATATCGGCCTTGAGCAGCGCGCCGGTTTCGGCATCTACCCACAACGCGCCGCTGAGCCGGGGCGCGGAATCGGCGTCTGAACGGCCCGCCGCCTCGGCCAGATTGGCGACAATGTACTGCAAATTGTAGCGCATGACCGGGCGTCCCTGCACCGAGTCTTCACCCACCGGAGTGGGCACGGCCCCAAACTGCGCCAGCCACGGAATGAATTGCAGCGGCTGGTTGCCGGCGGTT
>RFJF01000720.1 GCA_003695455.1 Chloroflexota bacterium | reverse complement strand
CCACTCCATGACAATGTACGGACGATTTTGGTACTGCCCAAAATCGTACACGGCCACAATGTAGGCGTTATTCAGTTTGGCTGCGCTCTGCGCTTCGCGGTGAAAGTTGACCAGAAAGGCCGAATCACGCGTGAACTGTTCGCGCAATACTTTGACGGCAACCAGTCTGTCCAGCGACATATCCTGCGCCTGAAAGACTTCGGCCAGGCCGCCCTCGCCAATTTTTTTTACCAGCCGGTAGCGATCATTAAAAATTACGGGAAGTTGCATACTTGTTTGAACCGGAACGTGACCCTGTGGCTTTTTGGGATTTGCACAACAGCCCTATTTTACCCCACCATTCGCCGGTTGTAAAACTGTGTTAAATAGAACTTTGAACAGGCCGTGTTGGCGCACAAAAAACGGGCGGAAAATTCCACCCGTTTGCCGCGATGCTGCGCTTTGGTAAGCCGCCCGTTAGCCGCCGGTACTTGCCTGGGCCGGCACACTCTGCAAAAAGAGCCAGAGCGCGTTCAATTCGTCATCGGTCATATTACCAAAAAATTCGTACGGCATCGCTGTTGAGATGGGTACGTTATCCGGGCCAACACCGGTTCGCATCAGCTTGATAAAATCATCGGCGCTCCAGTTGCCCAGTTCACCACCGGGGGTGAGGTTGGGTGCGTAGGGCGCCGATGGGTCAATTTGATAACCGGCCAAATCATTGCCGTGGCAATCACGGCAGACTCCGGCCCACGACAGGTACTCGCCGTATTCGGCAGACACCGCCGGCGCCATCGAGGCTGGACGCGCCGCGGTGTGGTCAATTTGCGCCACGGGCAGGTCACCGGCGCCCAGCACGCCCATGATAATTTGGCCGGTAAAAGATAATCCCCCATCCGGCAATACGCTGTCAACCGGCGGCACGGATTTAACAAAGGCAATGATCGCGCCCAAATCCTCGTCACTCAAATGCGAGAATTGGGTAGACGGCATCATTGGCAGCAATGGCGAACCATCGGGCCGCACACCGTGGCGAATGGCCCGCACCCAATCTTCATCAGAATAACGCGCCCCTACACCGCCCGCGCCGGCAGTGAGATTACTGGCAATCACCCGTCCAATCGGTTGGGCATCAATAAAAACCGTACCACCCAAATCCGGGCCGTGACATTCGGCGCAGCCAGAAATGGCCCGCGCAAAATGCTCACCGCGAGCCACGGCCTCATCGCTAGCGGGCACGCTCACCGCACCCGCTGCCACATCGTACGGTTTGTTGAGCGCGTTCCGCGCTACCAAATTCAGCGCAAACGCAGCCACCAACACCAGCACAACCAACGCTCCCAATACAATCACTAATCCAGTGAACAATTTTTTCATTTTACCCCCCTGGAAATGAAATGATGCTCCCAAAATAATATTCAATTTTTAACCGGGCTTGATTTCAAGTATAGCAAATCAATAGCCCGAATTGAATAGCCCAAAAGGGTCAATTCTACCATTTTGGTGTACTCCTATTCGCTACGCGAAGTGCTTGTTGTGCTTGACTTGGCCCGTGCGCCGTGATAAAATTTCGCTCATTCAAACAACCAAACGCAGGGAAATTATGGAACACCAAACAATTTATCTGGACCATGCCGCTACCACGCCCGTTGAGCCGCAGGTGGTAGAGGCTATGCTGCCCTACTTTTCCGGCACGTACGGCAACGCATCGGGAATGCACGCACAGGCACGCGCCAGCGCCGCGGCCATTGATTCCGCGCGGCGGCAGGTGGCCGAAGTGCTGGGCTGTTTGCCCAAAGAGGTTGTTTTTACGGCCTGCGGCACAGAAAGCGACAACATCGCCATTCGGGGTGCGGCCTGGGCGCAGCAGCAGGCCGGGAAAGGCAACCACATTATCACCACCCCCATTGAGCACCACGCCGTGGGCCACACCATCAACCAGTTGTGCGAGCGCTTTGGATTTACGCAAACCGTGGTGCCGGTGGACGAAACCGGGCAGGTTAATCCCGATGACATTGCCGCCGCCATCCGCCCGGAAACGGTGCTCATCAGTGTGATGTACGCCAACAACGAAGTGGGCACAATCCAGCCGGTGGCAGAAATTGGCGCGCTGGCCCGCGCGCGCGGCATTCTGTTTCATACTGATGCGGTGCAGGCCGCCGGTTACCTGCCGCTGGATGTGAACGCGCTCAACGTGGATTTTCTGGCGATTTCCGGCCACAAAATTTACGCGCCCAAGGGAATTGGCATTTTGTACGTGCGCCAAAATTCGCCGTTGCTGCCGCCCTACACCGGCGGCGGCCACGAGGGCAAACGCCGGCCCGGCACCGAGAACGTGCCGTACATTGTGGGCATTGCCAAAGCTATGGAACTGCTGGTTGAAAAACGGGCTGCGGAAAATGCGCGCCAAACCGCCCTGCGCGACCGGCTGATTTCCGGCGTGCTGGCAAACATCCCCGGCAGCCGGTTGAGCGGCCACCCCACCCAACGGCTGCCCAACAACGCCAGCTTTTTGTTTGCAGGCTGCGAGGCCGACCCCATTTTGATGCATCTGGATTTGGCCGGTATTCAGGCTGCCAGCGGCAGCGCATGTTCCACCGGTATGCCGGAACCCAGCCACGTACTCAGCGCGATGGGCGTGCCGCACACGCTGGGGCTAAGCGCCCTGCGGCTGAGTTTGGGCCGCCAGACTACCCAGGCCCAAATTGACACGGTACTGAAAGTTCTGCCCGGAATCATTGAAAAGGTGCGCAGTCTCAACCCGGCATTTGAATCGCCAGTTTAGCCACTGCCCGGTAGTTGTGGTAAAATTGTTAACACGCCAGACGGGTTGAACATCAGCCCGTTTTTTATTGCGAGTTTGCCAAAATGAGTCATTCTAACAAAAACAAGCGCGTGGTGGTGGCCATGAGCGGCGGCGTTGACAGTTCGGTGGCGGCGGCGCTGCTGGCCGAACAGGGCTACGAGGTGGTGGGGCTGATGCTGCGGCTGTGGGCCGAGGCCGGCGGCGCGGCCAATCGCTGCTGCACGCCAGACGCCGTGGCCGATGCCCGGCGGGTGGCTGACGCGCTGGGCATCCCCTTTTTTGTGCGCGATTACAAAGCTGCATTTAAATCCACGGTGGTTGATTTTTTTGTGGATGGATATGCCGGTGGTGTTACCCCCAACCCGTGCATTGTTTGCAACCGTGATATTCGCTTTGACCGGCTGCTGAACGAGGCCATCAGCCTGGGCGCCGATTTTCTGGCTACCGGTCACTACGCCCGCATCAGGCAGGACGATGCCGGACAGTACCAGCTTTGGCAGGGAATTGACCCGGCCAAAGACCAAAGCTACATGCTCTACACCATGACTCAGAAGCGGCTGGCCCACGTTTTGCTGCCCGTGGGCGAGTACCACAAATCCCAAATCCGGCAAATCGCGCAGCAGAAAAAACTGCCCGTGTTTGACCGCCCCGACAGCCAGGATTTGTGTTTTTTGGGGCCGGGTGACTACCGTGAATTTCTGGCGCGGCACATTCCGGAAGTGGCCCAACAGGGAGACATTCTCAACAGCGCCGGGCAGGTGCTGGGCCAACATTACGGGCTGGCGTTTTACACCATCGGCCAGCGGCGCGGGCTGGGCATTTCTGCCCCGCAGCCGATGTACGTCATTGAAAAAAATATGCAGGACAACACGCTGGTGGTGGGCAGCAAAAACGAGCTGGGCCGGTCGGCGTTGGAGGCGGCAGAGGTCAGTTACATTGGCGGCGCGCCGCCCGCCGGCCCCATTCGGGTAGAGGCCAAAATCCGCTACAAATCACGGCTGGCCCCGGCCACGCTGACTCCGCTGGCAGAGAGCCGCGCCCGCATCACCTTTGATGAGCCGCTGAACGGCATCACGCCCGGACAGGCAGTGGTTTTTTACCAGGGCCGGCAAACGCTGGGCGGCGGTACCATCAAAACATCGCTGGAGGTGTAAAGTTGCCGCCGCATCTGCTGTTATCTCTGTTGTTGGGGGGGGTGTACGGGGTACTGTTTCACCTGTGGCGCGGCAAAACCCTGCGCGATCTGGTCATTTACTTTCTCACCGGAATCATTGGCTTTGGCGCGGGGCAGGCGCTGTCCGGCACGTTGGGGCTGGGGTTGATGGTCATTGGCCCAATTCACATTATCGAAGCCACCCTGGCCAGTTGGGTTAGCCTGTTTTTGATTCAGTGGCTCAAGCCGTTTCCCGAACGCTCGTGAATTGAGACCGGGCTGGTTCCAACTATCACAATTGGCCCGTCAATTTTTTCAGAACCCAAAGCCGTGTTAAAATGGAAGTAATCTATCCCACATAAAAAAGAGAACGGTTATGCCGGAAGAAACCATAACACCCTATACGTTTGACGAATCAGGTTCGCCGTCGCGGCCGGAGCTTTCCGCCGAGCCGGTTGACAAACGGCCTATGATTATTGGCATCATTGTGGCCGTGGTTTTTTTGCTCATCTTCATTGGCCTCGGTTGGTGGTTATTTACACACCCCGTGTCTACTGCCATTCTACGCGATATTTTCATCATTTTCATGGGGCTGGGCGTGTTCATCATCATTTTATTGCTGATAATTTTGATTGTGATTACTGCCTATCTGGTGCTCAAAATCAACGACCTCATCCAACTGCTGGACCGGGAAATCAAACCGATGCTGGCCAATTTGCAAACCACGCTGGGCACGGTCAAAGGCACTACCTCATTCATCAGCGAGCAGGCTGTAAAGCCTGTAATTTCTACCGCCAGCGCCTTTACCGCCGTCAACGTTGCGTTCAAATCGCTGTTTCGGCGCAAATAACTCGTTTTCAATTCTTGCAAAATCCGGTTGTCTGGTACAATATCAGCTAAACAGGCTGAAAATTTACTGCATTTTAAAGGAGAAAAATTATGGCACAAAATAACGAAGGTGGAGCCTTTTTTGCAGGTCTGGTGATTGGCGGGCTGGTTGGCGCAGCGTTGGCGTTATTGCTGGCGCCGCAGTCCGGCGAGGAAACCCGCGCCCAAATCCGCGACGCGAGTCTGGAATACAAAGACCGCGCCGAAGAAAGCATCATCAGCGCCCAGCAGCGCGCCCAGGAACAGGCCGCGCTTTTGCAGGAAAGGGGCAAAGAAGCGTACGAAAAGGGCCGGCAGGGTGCGTTGGAAGCGTATGAAAAGGGCCGCCAAAGTGCGCTGGAAGCCATGGAAAAAGGGCGCCAGGGCGCGGCAGGAACGCTTGAAAAAGGCAAGCAAACCGTAACACAAGCAGTCAAGCGGGGTGGTTCGCAAGATGGTGCAGCCGCCGAAGACGCGCCGGCCGCATCAGAAGCAGAAGCCTGAGTATCGGCACAGTCAACGCAATCAAAAAAGGCGAGGGCCACCCTCGCCTTTTTGTTTGCGTTTTTAATTGGTGTATTCGGGTCAATTACTCTCCGCGCACATCCCGGATAGCCAGCGGCAGCAAACTCACCAGGTCACCGGCTACCACAGACGTCACGCCTACCTGTTCGCGGGCCAGTTCTCCGGCCAGGCCGTGCAGGTAGGCGCCCGCCACTGCCGCATCAAAAGAGGCCATGCCCTGCGCCCGCAACCCCACAATCGCGCCAGCCAGCACGTCACCAGAGCCGCCTTTGGCCATGGCCGAATTGGCAAACGGAAGTACCCGCACCCGGCCATCGGGGGCGGCCACTACGGTGTGTGCTCCCTTGAGGAGCACCACCTGCTGCCACTGGGCGGCCATTTCTGCGGCAACTTCCAGCCGCGCCGCCTGTACCGCCGAGGTGGTACTTTTCATCAACCGGGCCATTTCGCCGGGGTGGGGGGTTAGTATGGATTGTGACGGCACGCTTTGCCACCACGCCGGCCTGTCGGCCAGAATATTCAGGGCGTCAGCGTCAAGAATCAGTGGTGGCAGGCCCTTGGGGTTTTCCAGCAATTTTGATAAAAAAGCGGCGGTAGATGTAGTGTGGCCCAAACCGGGGCCAATCAGCAGTGCGCCGGCCCGCCCAAATTTCTGGCGAAGCACCTGCGGCGCATCGCCGGAAACAAATCCGCCGTCATCCGGCAGCGGCAGGTACGTAGCTTCTGCCAGCCGCGACGACACAGCCGGGCAAATGGTTTCCGGCAGGGCCATTGTCACCAGGCCCGTACCAATCCGCGTGGCTGCTTGCCCGGCCAGCGCCGCCGCGCCCACGTAGTAAATGGAACCGGCCACAACCAGCGCCGTGCCAAACGTGCCTTTGTGCGCCGTGGCCGGCCGGGCGGGGAGCAGTTGCGCCACATCGGCGGCCGTTACCATTTGCAACGAAACGTCGGCGGGATAATGTTCTGCCGTGATTCCAATATCACCCACCACCAGTTTGCCCACCACATTGGGGGCCGTTTGCAACACGTGTCCCCGTTTTACGGCGGCCAGTGTTACCGTCAAATCGGCGGGCAGCGTGTAGGGGTCTACCGCACCGGTATCACTGTTCAATCCGGAAGGAACATCCACGGCAACCACAACCGGGCCAATCGCCGGGTCAAAATCGGGGCGGCCCGGTTCGGTGAGCGGCGGATTTTGGGGGGCACGGCGGGAATCTGCCACCGATTTGGCCCGCGCCAGCAGTTCGGCCAGCGAGCCGCTAATGGGGCGCGACACGCCGGTTCCCAGCAGCGCGTCTACAATTACCGCCGATTCGTTGAGCAGGCGGCCCAGTTGGCCGGCTTCATTTGATTCACCGGCAAAAACACGGTCAACGCCGGTGTTGTCCAGCAGCGACCAGTTTTTGTCTGCGGCCACGTTTCGCTTCCATACAT
>RFJF01000072.1 GCA_003695455.1 Chloroflexota bacterium | reverse complement strand
TGTTACCGCGGTCACGGCCGCCATCGGCGTGGCCGCCGCGTATGCCTGGCTGCGGCGGGTTCGGGGCGGCGGCGCGGGGTGGAGCCTGCTCGGCGGCTTTTTGTTCGGGCTGGGGGTGTACGCCAAGTTTTTGTTTGTGTGGCTGATTTTTGCGCTGGCCGGCGCGGCGTTGCTGGTCAACCTGCCTGATTTCATCCGGCGCAGGTACAGGCTGGTTCCGCAAATCAAAAAAATCCTCTTTCCCGAAGCCGTGCTGGCGACGCTGGCGTTTGCGCTGGGCTGCTGGCCGCTGGTTGTGTACAACCTGCAAACCGGCGGCACATTCGCCAGCATCGAGCAGAACGCGGCCACCAGCTACTACGGGGTGAACAATCTGGCGGTTGGCCCCAATTTGCTTACGCGACTGGGCCAGCTTGTCACGCTGCTGAACGGCGGTCATTTGTGGTATCTGGGGCAGGTGATTCAAAATCCGCTGGCTCCGGCGGTATTTGTTGGCACGCTGGGGTTGGTGGTTGCCGTGGCGGTGCAGAAACGCGGCGCTCCGGCGGTGAAAGCGGCGCTGTTTCCGTGGCTGGTGGTGGGGCTGGTGGTGGTTGCCAGCATCGGCACGGTTTCTGCGTTGTGGATTACCCACTTTGCGCTGCTCATGCCCTGGCCCGCGCTGGCCGTTGCCGTGGGCTGTGAATTTGTTTGGGCCAATCGCCGGGCGTGGGGAGAACCCGCCGGGCGGGTAGTTGGCGCGGCCCTGCTGGTGGGGCTGGTGATTTTGCCGGCTGCCAATTTGCTGAACTCGGTGCGCTACCACCGCGCGCTGGCCCAAAGCGGCGGGTTGAGCGCCCACTCAGACGCGGTGTACGATATGTCCAACTGGCTGGCCGCGCATGCCCACGGGCCGGTTGTGGCGATGGATTGGGGGCTGGCCGCGCCGGTGGTCTACCTGACCGGCGGGCAGGTCAACGCCACCGAGGTGTTTGGCTATCGCTGGCAGCCGGATGCGTTGCTGGAGGAACGATTGCAAACGTTTGTGGCAAACCCGGATACGTTGTATTTGTGGCGCGCCCCGGACGAAATTATTTTTGACCGCAGCGGCGAATTCAAATCGCTTTACCGCCCGCTGAACCTGGAAGAAACCATCGAAGAGGCCTTTTACGAACGCAGCGGCCGCCCGTTGCTGGGCGTGACCCGCCTGGTTGAGAAAGGCACGGCGGCCAATCCGCCTCAGTAATATTACTTTATCTCCACATCAAACACATACACCTGCGCCGTGCCAATATCGGTGATGTAGAGGCGGCTGGTTGTGGGGTCAAAGTAGATGCCCAACGGGGCCGCCAGTTCGATGGGGCCAACGGTGTGCCACTGCTCCAGCAGCACGCCGTCCGGTGAATAGCGCAACACGGACTGCCCCTGCGCGTCGGTTACCAGCAGCGAGCTATCCGGCAGCAGGGCCAGATGCGGCCCGTTGAAGGCAAACGACGGCGGAATGGCCCACTGGTCCAGCCAGTTGCCACCGGCATCCAGCCGTTGCAGCCGGTTGTTTTCCGCCTCGGTCACAAAGTAACTGCCAAACACATCCCGCACCGCGTCTACCGGCTCGTTGAACTGGCCCGGCCCGTCGCCGGGGGTGTTGCCGATGGCCCCGGTAATTTCGCCCCGGTCGTTGAACAGCACCAGCCGCGAGGTTCCCGTATCGGCCACGCCCACGGTATGCACATCAAACACGGTCATTCCGCGCGGGTGGAACAGCCGGGCCGCCGGGCCGCCAAACTTGCCCAGGTAACCGCCGGCTTCATCAAAACGGTAGACCCACTGCAATGTTGAATCCAGCACCAGAATTTCATCGCCGGAGTCTTGCCGCAGAATATCCACCGCCAACGGCTCCTGAAATGGCTCATCGCCGCCGCTGATTTCTGTAACAAATTTTTTGGCCGGGGTAAAAATCTGCACCCGCCGGTTGCCGGTATCTGCTACCACCAGATTGCCGTTTGTCAGCACCGCCACGTCCCTCGGCTCACGCAACTGGCCGGGGGCGCTGCCCGGCTGGCCCAGCGTGGCAGTGTGCGCCAGCGCCAGCGACCCCATTTCAGCCTGACCCTGCGGCGCGGAGGGCGGTTCCGGGTAACTGCCCATTGGCGGCCAGAGGTACTCTTTGGGAATGGCCGAAAAGCCGCCGCCGGGCGGAACCCACATTAAATGGATGCGCGAGCGGTCTACCGTGTCGCGGAAGCGGATCTGAATAGTGTGCCGTCCGGCGGTAAGTGTGACCGGTGCCTGAGTTAAATTGTTAGGCAATGTGGTGCGCAGCAGAGGTTGGCCGTCAATGGATAAATCGGCTTCCTGCACGGCGCGCAGGCCCAGTTGGTACACCCCGCTCTGCGGGGCCACCAGCGAGCCGGACCACTCGGCGGTGTAGGGGCGCTGCAACGGAATCAGGTGAAAGTAGGTGTCCAGGTACGGGTCAATCCGTTCCAGCGCGGGCGGACCGTCCCAATTGTTGTTGGCGTAAAATTTGCCCAGCAAGCCGTGGTTGGTGACCGGCCGGCTGTAGAGCGCCCACTCCGGCACAATCTCTTCCGGGCGGCCGGGGGGCTGCCAGTAGAGTACCACGCTGCCCGGCTGGCCGTCTGCCAGCACGCGGATGGTGTGATTTCCCTGCGCCAGCGCCATTTCTGCGGCGGTTTGGCCGCTGCCGGTCAGCACGGGGTTGCCGTCAATTTCCAGTTTGCCCTCGCCGGGGGTTTCCAGCCGCAGGCGGTACTCGCCGTACTGCGGCACGTACAAAATGCCGCGCCACTCGGCCTGGTAGGGGCCGCCGGTGGGGCTGTCAGCCGGCAGGGTGGCGTTGACGGTGAGCGCGCGGCTGGTGGGAATGGGCGGCAGGAGCAGGCCGGTACTGGTGTCGGCGTTGGGGTCAAGTTGGGGCAGGTAGCGCAAGTCCAGCCCGCGCACGGCCTGCAAATCGGTGGGCTGGAGCGCGATAAAGTAGACGCTGGGTGGTCCTTCGTTTTGCTCAGCGGCGGCGGGGCCACGCAGCACCTCAAATTGGGCGTTAGGGTAAAATTGCCGGGCTTCGGTGAAAATGGCTTCGTCGTCCGGGTGGATGAACAGGGCCACGGGCTTGCCGCTGGGGTCGCGGATGGGCAGGGCATCCGGCAGGGTAATCACGTGCTGGTTGGTGATTTCCGGGGCCAGAAAACGGATGGAGGGGTGGTTGGTGAGAAACGGCGAGAGGTAATATTCAAAGCCGGGACCAAGTTGGGCCATTTGCCGGCCGGTGATGGTTTCGGGCGCGGAAAAGGCGTTCCAACTGGCAAAATCGTTGGCTTGTTGGATGAAGTAGGTGGCGGCGTTGCTGTAAAAAATAACCGCCCCGGCGAGGACGGCCGGGGCCAGCGCCACGGCGCGGGGCAGCGGCGCCAGCGATTGTTCTGCCTCGCGGCCCAGCGCGGCGGCCGCCAGCGCGCAAAAGTACACCACCGCCGGCAGCACGGCAATGGAGCGCAGCGATTGCGGCGCTTCAAAATCCACGCTCAAAATGCCGCCCAGCAGCGCCACCGGCAGCAAAATCAGAAAAAAGAGATTGGCCGGATGGCGGGTGCGGGCCAGCGCCAGCGCAATGCCCAAAATCAGCAGCACACCCATCAGCGGGTCCAGCATCGGTTCGCCGGGCAGGTTGTGGCGGCCGTTCCGGTCGCCGGCCACGTTGAACATCAGCAGGTGCTTGCGGGTGCTTTCCCACAGGGCGGTGGTCAAATCGGCCTGGTCCCGCTTGGTGAGGATGGAAATCTGGCGGGTGCGGTACCAGAAAGCATCGGGGTTGTTGCGGGCAAAGTGAATCAGTGGCATTGCCACCAGCCAGCCGGATAGCGCCAGCAGCAGCGCCGCGCCGAGTACGCGCCGCCAGCCGCCGCCGCGCAGCGCGGCCAGCACCGGATTCCACCAGCGGAGTACGGCAATCACGGCAAAAATCAGCATCGCCAGCCCGAACAGCCGGAAGGCGGTGTAAAAGAGCAGCCCCGCCCCCAGCGATAACCCGGCCCACAGCGCGTCGCGCAGCGAGCCGCGTTTGAGCAATCGTGTCAGCAGGTACAGGCTGAGAAATTCAAAGAAAGGCGCGTCCACGCCGGTCATGGCGATGCGGCTGAAGTTGACGTGCCAGCGGGCCATTGCCAAAAAGAAGGCCAGCGCCAGCCCAAAGCGAGGGCCGCGCAATTCGCGGCCAAACAGGTAGGCGGCCAGCACGCCCCCCAACCCGAACAGTACGCTCACCAGCCGCATCGAGTAAATCGAATCGCCCAGCCAGCGCAGGGCCAGCGCGTACAAAAAGAGCAGTTGGCCGGTAACGTTGATGGGCGGATAAAAGAGGGGGCGGTAGGTATCTACCTGCAAAATCTGGCGGGCTTGCAGACCGGCTTCGGCTTCGTCAAACCAGATGCCAAACGGCTGCTGCCCAAAATTGAACAGCCGCAAAAAGAGGGCCAGCGTAAAAATCAGCAGCAGACCGTAACCAATGTTGCGGTTGGGAACCAGCCGCCGCAGTTCGGCGCGCAGGGGCAGGCCGGGGGTCATCAGAATTGCGCCGCCGGCAAACAGGCCGATGCTGGCCGCATACAGCCACCAGCCCTGCGTCCGGGCGGCATCCACCCCAAAAAAGCGGTAGCCCAGCACCGACGCCCCCGCCCCAGCGCCCGCCAGCCG
>RFJF01000719.1 GCA_003695455.1 Chloroflexota bacterium | reverse complement strand
GCCGAGATGGTGGCCTACGCCCTGCGCAATACCGGCGTATCGGTGGAGGCGCTGCGAGCGCATCCGGAGGGCATCCAGTACCCCGTGCCGGAAATGCGCTACCGCAAATATGCCTCCGGCGATTTACGGCCCGACGGACGGCCCGGTTTCAACACGCCCAGCGGCAAATTTGAAATCGCCTCGGAGTGGTTCCGGCAGCACGGCTACCACGCCCTGCCCGTGTACACCGAGCCGGTGGAAGGGCCACAAGCCAATCCGGAACTGGCCCGGGCTTATCCGCTGGTGCTCAACACCGGGGCGCGCACCCAGTCGGCGTTCCGTTCACAGCACCACAACATCCCATCGCTGATTTCCAAACAACCGCGCCCGCAGGTTCACATTCACCGGAAAGATGCGCAGGCGCGCGGTATAACCGATGGCGACACGGTAGTGGTGGCAACACCGCGCGGGCGGATTCGCTACCAGGCGCGCGTCACTCAAGACATCACGCCCGGCGTGGTCGAGGCCAACATGGGCGGCGGCGGGCCGCTGGGGCCGGCAGAGTGGCAGGCGTCCAACGTCAACACGCTGACCGATTTTGACAACCGGGACCCCATTTCGGGCTTCCCGGTGTACAAAGCGCTGTTGTGTCAGGTGCAGAAAGTGGCAGATGCCCCGGAAACGGTTACTTGTTAGCCAGGTGTGTGCATAAAAACAGCAAAAAATTGACATTACCGGCCAAAAAGGGTTAACTGTAGTAGAGACCAATCTGTTACAAGAGAACCCTCTGGAATGACTAATTTTAACCGGCCATGCTGATCTAATCGTAATTCACCACATCTGTGATACCAAAACCGGATTGACGGTGCAAGCCCGTCCGGGTTTCTCAGCCACGGGCTGAAGTTGCAAGCCACAATAAGGAGTAGATATATAATGAAACAACCCATTGTTGACAGCCATATTCACTTTTGGGACCCCAACCGGCTACAGTATGACTGGCTATCCGAGGTGCCGGCCATCAACAAAGCCTTTTTACCCGTGGATTTGGCCGAACAGGCATCTGAAGTCAATCTTGAGAAAATTGTGTTTGTGCAGTGTGATTGCGTGCCAGAGGAGAGCATCAACGAAGTAGAGTGGGTATCATCATTGGCGAAGGAAGAGCCGCGCATTCAGGCGATTGTTGCCTTTGCTCCGTTGGAACAGGGAGAAGCCGTAAGAAGCCATCTGCAAAAATTTGCCGAATTCCCGCTGGTCAAAGGTATCCGGCGGCTCATTCAATCAGAGGGGCCGGGCTTTTGTGCTCAGCCGGAGTTTGTTAGCGGCGTACAACTGCTGCCAGAGTTTGGCTTCAGCTTTGATATTTGCGTTATCCATCATCAACTGGATGATGTGCTGCACCTTGTAGCGCAATGTCCGGATGTTTCATTTGTGCTGGACCACATCGGCAAGCCGGGCATCAAAGACGGCCAGATGGAACCGTGGCAGACCCAAATAAGCAAACTGGCCCAATTTCCCAATGTTGCCTGCAAAATATCAGGCCTGGTCACCGAGGCCGACCTGGAGAAGTGGACACCGCAGGATTTGCAACCGTACATCAATCACGTCGTTAATGCTTTTGGCCCGGATCGGGTGATGTACGGCGGCGATTGGCCGGTTTCTCTGCTGGCAACCACGTATCAGGATTGGATTGACACGCTGAATGCGGCAACGGCCAATTTGAGCCAGGAAAACCGGCACAAATTATTTTATCAAAATGCGTGTGCGTTTTATGGATAAATGTAACCTAAAAGAAAGGTGTCCCACCCCCGGAACTTTAAAACTACAGCACGTCGTTTTAAAGCAGGAACAGGCAAACAATTGACTAATCACGCCCTGTTTGCTATATTTAGGGCCAAGGCTGGTTGTGGTTCTATCAAAGTCTGTGTATGCCTCCGTAGCTCAATGGATAGAGCATCAGTCTTCGGAACTGAGGGTTGGGGGTTCGAATCCCTCCGGAGGTGCTAAATAACGTAAAAATCTCGATGCCGCGATAGCTCGGTGCTGAAGTTCAGGTGTCATTTAACATGGCCGGCCAGCAAAAAACCACCGGGATATCGGTGGTTTTTTGTTACAAAAGCGCCCGCCTTGCAAACGGATGGTCGGTGGTTCGAATCCAACCAGAGGCTTTTGTTCAGGGGTGGACGGAGTCAAACTATGTCCTCATTAACTATAGCAGAAGCCAGAAAACTATTGACCAATCTCCCGCCGAACATTAAGACGCAAACAGGTAGCTTCGTTGGGGAAGATACTGGCCACCCGGGTGCGGCGTCGAATTTCTTTGTTCAGTCGTTCGACGCCGTTGGTGGTGCGGACGCGCCGCCGGTGTTCTGCCGGAAAGTCAAACACCGTCAGCCCCTGGAGGATGTTTTCTTCCAGCCAGGCGGCCAGTTTAGCCGCACCGGACTCATATTTTTTGACGGTCATTTGCAACAGGCGCTCTGCCTCGGCCCGGTTGGGGGCGTTGAAGATGGCGCGAATGTCGGCGGCGCTGTATGTCGCCCAGCCGGACAACGCCGAAACGGCGCTGGAGATTGTGGCCGGGATAGCCGCCGCCGGGGTGGAGCTCATCGTGCTTGACTCCGCGGCGGCGCTGACGCCCCGGGCCGAGGTGGAAACGGATATGGGTGATACCCCACCCCGGTCTGCTGAGTCAGGCGTTGCGCAAACTGGTGGGGCCGCTGTATCGCAGCCAAACCCTGCTGATTGTCACCAACCAGCTGCGCCGGACAGCCGCCGGTGTGGGTG
>RFJF01000718.1 GCA_003695455.1 Chloroflexota bacterium | reverse complement strand
ATATGATGTATGTGTATTTACGGGCTTCGTAAGCGTCACCCGTATTTCGAATTACGTGGTCTTTTTGCAGCGGCGACAACTAGGGGGCAACCCCAAATCCATTTCAGCGTGGGTTTACGGGGATGGCTCCGGCCACTTTCTCAACGTGTGGCTCAAAGACGCCGGCGGCGAAACCTGGCAAATGAATTTTGGCCGGGTTGATTTTACCGGCTGGCGCGAAATGATTGCCCCTATTGCCGCCGACAGGCCGTGGCCCAGCGGTTACATTAGCGGGCCAAAAAACGGGCAAATCGAATACCCAATTTCATTTGAAGGAATTGTGTTGGATGATGGCGTTGACACCTTTATTGGCAACGGCACCATTTACATTGACAACCTGACCAGCCGCGCCGAAGCCGATACCCCCACACCGCAGCCCGCCACGCCAACCACCGCGCCCGTGGTCAACGTTACCCCCACGTTCACCCCCGTGCCGGGGCTGTACAGACTTGCCGTGGGAAGCCAGCACCGCTACGAGACTTGGGGGGCGCCGGCCGGTGCCGATATTTGTGATTCCTACAATAATAATAATTTCAACGATAAAATCCATATGAAGGGTTTTAACATTGAAATATTATTAACAAACCGGAGTTCGGTTGCCGTATCCGACGACTGGGCTGATTTTGCTGAATTTGTGACGTCACAAGGGCGTACGGTGCAGGCTTGTTATTATGGTTACCCCGGCGCTGGTCCTCAACCGGGCGCAACCAGTTCGATGACCTTCTTTACCATTGTTGAGTCTGATGAATTTGTTCGTATATTTAAACTTGACATTGGTGGGCAAACCCTTCAGCTCTGCCTTGACCCGGGCGGCGCACAATCACCCTGCTGATTTGTGCCATTGTTGTGTCGGGATATAATTCAGAGGCGGTGAACAAAAGTTCAACCAAGTTGCAGTGCAACCGCCCGCCCTGTCACCTGCCGTACTTCTACCCAGCCACTGACAATTGAAATCTGAATTCCGGATTCTGCTCCATGACTCAAAATCCCCATGACCTGAACCAGCTTTCGCTGGAATTGGGTGATATTGCCAAAACCGCTGCCTTTTCAGTGGGCAGCCTGTTAACCGACGCCTTTCACAACGGCGTGTCTGCTTCGGAAAAGGCCGGATTTTACGATTTGGTCACCGAATACGACCGCCGTTCCGAGCAAATTATCACGGACACCATTCTGCGGTTGTACCCCGACAGCACAATTGTGGGCGAAGAAGGCGGCGCGTCCGGCAGCGGAACAGTGCGCTGGTACGTGGACCCCATTGACGGCACTACCAATTTTGCCACCGGCTTTCCCTTTTTTTGCGTGTCTGTAGGGGCGGAAGTTGCCGGGCAAATTGTGGCCGGCGTGGTTTTTGACCCGTTGCGGCAAGAGATGTTCCGGGCCACACTGAACGGCGCATACCTTAACGACCGGCCAATTCAGGCCCGGCGCACTGCTACCGAAAGCAAAGCGGTACTGCTAACCGACTTGCCGGTTCCCGGTGTTGACACAAACCCGGAAACCCACCGCCTGTTTGGCGAAATGACCCAGCGGTTCCGCTCGGTGCGGCGGATGGGGGCGGCGGCGCTGGAATTGGCCTACGTGGCCTGCGGCCGCGCTGATGTGGCGCTGGCTTCAATTATCAGCCCGTGGGATGTGGCGGCCGGCTATTTGCTGGTAACGCAGGCCGGCGGCTGTTACGTGCCGCTGGGTGGCAACTCCGCACCGTGGTTGTGCCCCGCCTACATTGCTCATTCGCCCGCTTTTAAGTTGGATGAATCGATTCTGTACCAATTTGTGAAACAGGCGCAGCGGTAGGAAGCCATAGCGCAAACAACATCCGCCGGGGAATTTGAGAACGGATTCTGATTTTTCTCCGTCTGCTTCATAAAACACCTGCCAACCGGGGAAGAACGTGACCTTATTTGAACGCGGATTAATTGCCCACCTTATTGCCGACTGGTTACTGCAAAGTGATTGGATGGCGGCTAACAAAAACAGTTTGCTTCATCCGGCTGCCTGGGTTCACGCCGGAATTTACGGCCTGGTAATGTGGATTGCCGTCGGCTGGCAGGGCGGCGTGGTGCTGGGCGTGCTGCATCTTTTGATTGATACCCGCGTTCCGTTGAACTGGTGGCAGCGCGTGTGCCGGCAAGGGCAAAATAGTACCACCGCCGTACACGTAGCCATCTGGACAGACCAGGCAATACACATTATTCTTTTGGGGTTGTGGCTGGCCTGGACGGTGAATTAATCGGATGCTGGAGGCGCCCCCTTTCTGCGGAATCAAAAAGGGTGAACGTTGTAACGTTCACCCTTTTTATTTGGCGCTTGCAGTTGAAAATCAGGCGGTGTTGCGGCGGTACAGGGCCACACCGGCAACGGCGCTCAACAAACCGGCGATAATCAGCGTGCCGGCCAGCGGGACAGGTGCACCACCGGTAGCCGGCAGGGTTGCCGGCACGGCCTCGGCGGAGGCAGCCATCGCGTCATCGGCGGTCAGGAAGGTACGGACAGTTGAACCAACAAAAAACCGGGGCGACCGTTACGGCCACCCCGGCAGAAAAGGGAGGGAGAACAACAGGGAGTCAGATGTTTCAGGCGGATTTTACGCTGATTTTTTTGGTTTTGGCCGGGCCAGCTTTGGCCAAAAAGACCCGCAGTACGCCGTCGCTGATGGTGGCTTCAATCTTGTCACGGTCAATTTCGTCGGAGAGGGTGAAGCTGCGTTCGTAGTCGCCCACTTCGTATTCGGCGTAGGCCAGGCTGTAGTTTTCGGGCGTTTGAAAATCAAGATAACCTTTCAGGCTGAGCACGTTCTTTTCAAGGGTAATGTCCACGTTATTTTCGTCAACGCCGGGCATATCGGCCACAATCACCAGCGAGTCATCAGTTTCGTAAATGTCGGCGCGGGGCACGTAGGCTTTTACCGGCCGGGTGCGTTCTGCGCCTTCAACCACTTCCACTTCTTCTTTTTCTACCACATCGGTTTGCAGTTCTTTATTTTTAGTTGCCATTTTTGCACCTCGTTCAATGTGTTGGGTTGTGTTGGTCACGCTCAGTTAGTTTGCGCTTTTTACAGCAATTTTGCGCGGTTTTTCGGCTTCGGCGCGGGGCAGCGAGATGTGCAGCACGCCGCGTTCAAACATCGCCTCTACCTTGTCGGCTTCAACGCCAAAGGGCAATTCAAAGGTGCGGGTAAATTTACCCTGCCGGCGTTCGCGGCGATGGTACTTTTCGCCGTCTTTCAGTTCATCGGGCCGGCGTTCGCCGCTGAGGGTCAGTGTATTGCCCACTACCGAGATGTCAATATCTTCCGTTTTCACCCCGGGCAGTTCTGCCGTGACCACCACGCCTTCATCGTTGGCCCACACATTAATGGCCGGATAACCAGGAGCCACCCGCGGGCCGGTGCTCATGTGGCGGAACATGCGGTTCATTTCACGCTGAATCTGTTCAATTTCACGCCACGGATTTATCGAGTGATAATAACCAAAGGGTCGTCGTCTGTACATTTTTTACCTCCGTTTTGCAACAAAGTTTATTGTTTGAAAAGATTAAATTCTGGTTGTATGATATGGCGCAACTGTTAGATAGTTGCTAGAGAATTGTTTGACGTTTGTTAGAATCTGTTGAACCGGTATTTTAATCCCACCATTATTGACGACTCACCCCTGTTTGTGCTAGATTAGCAGCAGAAGATTTGTGGCAGGCCCGGTAACTTTGGAATGAGGCCGCTGAGCCAGAAGGGAAAATCGCAGTTATGTCCAGTATGAGTCGTGAACAAGTCCTGGAAATCATCCAGACCGGGCGGGAGAATAACGAACGCCCTGACCTCAGCGATGCCAATCTGTGCCAGACAGACCTTGAGCAGGTTGACCTTTCGGGGGTCAATTTTACCTGGGCCAACCTGAGCGGCGCTAACCTGCAGCGGGCCAACCTGAAACGGGCTGATTTGAGTGGCGCAAATCTGGTAGAATACAGCGCCGCCCCGGATTTTGAGGTTTTGCAGGCCAATCTGGAAGGCGCCGACCTTGAAGGCGCAAATCTGAGCGGGGCTATTGCTACCGGAGCCAATTTGCAGAACGCCAACCTGAACGGGGCCAACCTGATGTGGGCCAACTTTGGCGGCACAAAAATGGAAAACGCCAGCCTGCGCGCCGCCAATTGCCGCCGCACCAATTTTGGCGAGGCCGATTTGCGACATTCAGATTTGAGCCGGGCCAATTTGCAACTGGCCCACCTGATTGCCGCCAACCTCAGCCGGGCCGACCTGCGCGCTGCCAACCTGAAAGATGCCGATTTGAGCCGGGCCGACCTGCACTACTCGGTGTTGTTCCGGGCCAGCCTGCACGGGGCCAACCTGATTGGCGCAGACCTGACCGGGGCCAACCTGCGCGGCGCCGATTTGAACGCCGCCCGCATGGACCACACCACCCGCATTGAAGATAAATGGCTGATTGTGTGGCAAATTGTCAACTTTGGCGCAATGGGGCTGGATTTGGAGGGCCGTGATTTGCAGCGCGCCAATCTGAGCAAAACCAACCTTAACCGGGCCAACCTGAGCCACGCCGATTTGCGCAAGGCCGATTTTTTTGAGGCCGACCTGAGCCAGGCCGTTTTGCGGCGGGCCAACCTGCGCGGCGCAGATATGTTCCGGGCCAACCTGCGCGGCGCCGATTTGCGCGGTGCAGAATTGTTCGGGGTGAATTTTAGCCGGGCAGATATGGAAGATGCCGATGTGCGCGGCGCGCAGTTTAACAGCGCCACCAAATGGCCCGAAAACTTCAGACCCGGTTGATTCACCTACACCATATATTTGAATCTAAAAAAACCT
>RFJF01000717.1 GCA_003695455.1 Chloroflexota bacterium | reverse complement strand
CGGAGAAAATTGGTTGCCGCAATTTACCTTGCACCGGCCAATCATGTTATGTTATAATCATCTGACCACGCCCCCGCTTCTGCACACAATCATTCCCCGGCGGGTCACCGAATACGCACACCAATCCGGCTGAAAATGATGGGAGATGGCCTGTGGACTCGCAAACAACCCAAACCGAAAAAACCGGCAGCCCGGCAGAGATTCCTGCTGACGACGCACCTCAGCCGCAGCCGGAATTGTTACCGGATGAGGCGGCTGCACCGGCAGATGATTCTGCGGTGTCTGCGCCGCCCGCCACACAGACCATTAATTTTGCCAACAAAAATCAGGCCCGACTGGTTGTTGCTGCACCCGCAAGCGATACCGCTTCTCTGACCACGGCGTTGGGCATTGCCCCCCCGGAAATCGTACTGCTGCTTTTTGGCGACACAGAGCAGACAAGCAAAACAGCCCAGGCGCATCTGGTACAGTTGTTCAGCCGGGGTATTGCCCGGACTCTGGCCCAAATGAACGCGCTCATTATTGACAGTGGCCGTGACAGCGGCATTTCAGCGTTGGCCGGACAAAGCGTTGAAGACCGGGGCCGAAAAACGCCGCTGCTGGGCATTGCCCCGGCGGCACTGGTAACGTACCCCGGCAAAAAAGGCGCACCAAACGCCGAGTCGCTGGAACCCAACCACACGCATTTTCTGCTGACAGACGGCGCAGAATGGGGTGAAGAAACCGATACCGTGTTTGAATTGGCCGACTCGCTGGCCGAAACAAGTTCTGTGGCAGCGCTGGTGATAGGCGGCGATGACACCACAAAAAAACAGGTGCTGCAAACCGTCCGGCGGGGGTGGCCGGTGATTGCGCTCAAAGGCAGCGGCGGCGTAACCGACCAGATTGTGAAACTGGACCAGCAGCGGCCGCAATTCATCAGTGATCCTGACCTGGCCGAAATTATCATTGACGGCAAAATTTACGCCCCGCAAACCAGCGGCTCAATTGGCGCATTCCAACGCCTGCTGGAACAGCTTTTGCGCTCGTATGATGCCAACACCCGCGAAAGCACACTGGAAATTGTGTGGCAGCGTTTTGCCCAGTACGATCTGAACGCCAACCGCCAGCAAAAAGAATTCAACCGGCGGCAAATTCTTATTATTGCGCTGGGAATTATTGCCACATTTTTGGCCCTGGTTCAGGCAACCATAAATAACAGCGGCTTACAAAATTCTAACGCCGCATATCAGATGACAGGCCAGATTTTGCACGTTGTGCTGCTGTTGATTCCCATTTCGATCACCGCGCTGATTGCTGCGGCCAACCGTTTTAGCGCCGGCAACAAATGGATTTTGCTGCGCGCCAGCGCCGAAAGCCTGAAAAAAGAAATTTACCGCTACCGCACCCGGGCCGAAATTTACAGCGACCGCCAAACCCGCACCATCTCGCGGGAAATGAAACTGCACCGCAAAGAAGAGACGCTCAGCCGCAAACTCATGCAAACCGAGGTCAACGTCTCGGCGTTGCGGCCGTACTCCGGCCCCATACCCCCAAAATACGGCGCCGCCGACGGCGACGACGGCTTCAGCTTTCTCTCCCCGGAACGCTACCTCACGCACCGGCTTGAGGACCAAATCAACTACTACCAAACAAAAACCATCCGGCTTGAACAGCGACTCAAACGGTTGCAGTGGCTCATTTACATTTTTGGCGGCCTGGGCACGCTGCTGGTGGCCCTGCAATTTGAAGTGTGGATTGCCTTCACCACGGCGGTGGTTTCCGGGCTGACCACCTACCTGGAATACCGGCGTATTGAAGACACACTGATGCGCTACAACCAGACCGCCGCCGAACTGTCCAGCATCCGCAGTTGGTGGATTACGCTCTCGCCGGAAGAGCAGGCAGACCCCGCCAACCTTGACAAACTGGTGGGCCAAACCGAAACCACCATCTACAGCGAACACGCCGCCTGGGTGCAGGAAATGCAGGATGCCATGGCTGAACTCCGCGCCGAACAAACCGAAGAAAACAAAAAACAACCCGCTGCCGAGTAGCGGTATTTCCCAAAAATATCCCAATTTATCCCAGGATATCCCAAATGAATCCCAATTTAATTGTGCACAACGCTAAAATTTACACGGTAAACCCGGCCAATCCCTGGGCACAGGCCGTGGCTTGCGCCAACGGACGGGTGCTGGCCGTGGGCCGCAACGCCGATATTTTGCCGCTGGCCGGGCCAAACACCCGCCAAATTGACGCCGGCGGCAAATTGCTCCTGCCCGGCTTTACCGATGCCCATGTTCACTTTTTGCAGTACGCCATCCGGCAGCGGCAGGTAAGCCTGTTTGGCCTGCACAATTTTGACGATGTGCGCCGCCGCCTGCAACAGGCTGTGGCTCAGGCTCAACCCGGCTTGTGGATTGAAGGCTGGGGTTGGGATGAACACCGCTGGGATGTGCAGCCCACCGCCGCCCTGCTCGATGAGATTGCGCCCGATATTCCCGTGGCGCTGGCCCGCGTGGATATGCACACCTGGTGGGCCAACAGCGCCGCACTGAAACAAGCCGGCATCACCCGCCACACCCCCAATCCCCCGGAAAGCCGGATTGAGCGCGATGCAGACGGCAACCCCACCGGCCTGCTGCGCGAATGGAACGCCATCGCTCTGGTCAGGCAGCACCTGCCCCGGCCCAACAGCGCCACCCTGCGCCGCTGGCTGCGGCAGGCCATTTCGCAGGTACACCGGCTGGGCATCACCGGAATTCACGACCAGCGGGTAGAGCGCGAAGGCCGGCAATCGGCCCGGCTGTGGCAATCGCTGCGCCGCGCCAAAGAGCTGGAGCTGCGGGTTCACATGAACATTGCCGCCGAGTTTCTGCCCGAAATTAGCACGCTGGGCCTGCAACCCGGCTTTGGCGATGACCGCCTCTGGCTGGGCCACATCAAAGCTTTTGCCGACGGCACAATGGGCTCGCAAACCGCGCTGATGCTGGCCCCGTTTGAAGGCAGCACCGATAACACCGGCCTGGTTGTCACCTCGGCCCAACAGTTGGGCGAGCTGGCCGCGCAGGCCCGGCGCGCCGGATTTTCGCTGTCTGTACACGCCATTGGCGACCGCGCCGTGCGCGACACCGCCCACGTCATGGCCGAATTTCCACCCGACACCGAATCCGGGCAGTTACCGCACCGGATTGAACACGTGCAGCTTGTTCATCCCACTGATTTGACTCTGCTGGCCCAACACGGTATCTTTGCCTCGGTTCAGCCGGTGCATTTGCATTTGGATTGGCGAACCGCCAAAAAAGTGTGGGGCCGGCGGGCGCGCACAAACTACGCCTTTCGCTCGCTGCACCGGGCCGGCACGCCGCTGGCCTTTGGCTCAGATGCGCCGGTGGCGCCCATCAACCCCATGCTGGGTATTCACGCGGCGCTCACCCGGCAAGACACCGAGGGCCAGCCCGCCGGCGGCTACTACCCGGAAGAGAAACTCTCGCTGGAAACGGTGATTCACGCGTACACCGCCGGGCCGGCCGCGCTGGCCGGAAAATCAGCCGTGCAAGGCTCCATCTCGCCCGGCAAATGGGCAGACATGATTTTGCTCAACCAAAATTTGTTTGAGATTGAACCGGATGACATTCAACATGCGTCCGTGGCGCTGACGGTGTTCAACGGTCAGGTTGTCTTTGAATAAACAAAAATCATTGCTGTGATTCTTCCAAACAAGGAGCGCTTGCCATGCAAAAAAATCTTGTGCTGACCCTGAGCGGGCCTGATCGAATTGGGATTGTTGAGCAGGTAACAAAACTGGTTCTGGAGCACAACGGCAACGTAGACGCCAGCCGTATGGCCCGGCTGGGCGGCGAATTTGCGATGCTGATGCTGATTGCTGTTCCCACCGAAAATTTTGACAGCCTGCGCGAACGACTTCGCGCCCTGCGAGACGACGGATTTAAAATTACCACCCGCCGGACCGAGCGCGGCCATTCGGCCAAGTACGCCGGCTGGATGCCGTACCAGATTGAGGTCAACGGCGCAGACCACGAAGGCATTATTCATCACCTGGCCCGCTACCTGGCCGAGCAGGGCATCAACATTGAAACCATGGACACCGGCATGTTCCACGCGCCCATGAGCGGTACACCGTTGTTCACCATGACGGCCATTGTGGTGGTTCCGCCGGCTCTGTTCAACCAGGATTGGCGGGGCGAACTGGTAGACGTGGGTGACAAACTGAATGTTGATATTGAAATAACGCCCTACACCGGCTAACCGTTTGCAAAACACCATGACCCAACTTCCATCACTCAACCCAATTCCCGCCAACATTGAAGACCACATCCGGCGGCTGCTCACCGCCCCCGCAGAGCCGGCGATTGGAGAGTGGCTGCTGGAACTTTTGCAGGACAGCGGCCACATGAGCACCGGCGACGACATGCGCTGGCGGCTGTTGTGCATGGTTTGGCTGGCCCTGCAATACAACCCGGAAGAAGGCTGGCGCTACCTGCAATGGATGAACATGGGCGAACCGGCCATCTCCGGCCATCTCAGTGAAATGCTGATTGAGGCGCTGGACAATCTGGATGCCCACGTGCAGTTTGCCAGCTGGCAGGCCGCCGCCACCGACCCCCGGCTGCAAACTTTTTTTGCCGATTTTTATCCCATCCCTGCCCAGAGGAAAATGCCGTCCGTCATTGCCGGTCTGCTGGCCCGGCGACACGACCACCCGGAAACCGGCGTGTGGCTGGCCCGCTACTGCGAGGGCACGGCGTACCACGACGGCAAATTTATGCGCCCCTGGCGGCTACTGACCGCAGCCTGGCTGGCCGCGCAATTCGATGCAGAAGCCGGGT
>RFJF01000716.1 GCA_003695455.1 Chloroflexota bacterium | reverse complement strand
CCCGCAGCGTGATTATTGTCAGCCACGACCAGCGCATCAAAGACATTGCCGACCGGGTGCTGTGGCTGGAGGACGGTCAATTTAAAGACGTGGTTGATATGGCCGTGGACCCGGTGTGCGGTATGTCCATTGACCGGGATGGCGCGCCTGCCCGCGCCGATTACAACGGGCAGGTGTTCCACTTTTGCGCGCAGGGCTGCAAAGAGGAGTTTTTGGCAAACCCGCAAAAATTTTTGACAAACTGAGGAAGGAAAATGAATGCAAGCCGGCAATCCGGCCCCGCCGATGACGACGCCTACCGCCGCCACATGACGGAGCAGGTGGTTGAACTGGCCCACCGCGACCCCGGCCGCCGGATTCTGGTGGTGGTCAATGTACAGCACTGCCACCATCTACGCCCGGCGCTGGCACGCTACCCGGAACTGGATGTTGTTCCCTACACAGAATTGTAACTGTCAGACTATCGCCGCAGTGCGCGGCAAGGAGAAAGCAAATGTCTCACCAGCATCAACATCAACACTCACACCCGGCGGGCGGTCACGCATCGCTGGAATTGCAGATTACCAATTATATGATGGCCTCGGCCTGCCCCCACGTGGAGCAGCATCTTGAGCAAACCCCCGGCGTACACCACGCCGCGCTCAACCGCACCAACGGCATCATCGAAGTGGGATACGACCCGACCCAAACCTCGCCGGATGCCCTGATTGAGGCCGTGAAACATTGCGGTTTTATGTGCCAGGAAGGCGGACCGGTTCACCAGGCTGCACACGTCCACCCCGAACACGCGGCGCACGAAGGCCACATGGAGCACGCCGGCCACGAAGAACACGCGGACCACGAGGGGCACGACGCCCACGCCGGTCACGGCGCGCACATGGCCACCACCATGCGCAACCTGTTTTTTGTGTCCGCCGCCATTTCCGTGATCGTTATTCTTTACTCGCCGCTGGGTACGCGCTTGATGGGGCTGACCCTGCCCACGCCGTTTGGTATGTCTAACGATTTATGGCAGTTTCTGCTGGCCACGCCGGTGGTTTTCATCGGCGGGCGGCCGTTCCTGTCTGTTGCCTGGAAGGCGCTGCTCAAGGGCCAGCTCAACATGGCCACGCTGATTGCCACCGGCATTCTCACGGCCTACCTGTACAGTGTGGGCGCTACCTTCATTTTCAGCGGCGATGTCTTTTACGAGGCCGCGGCCATGCTCACCACCTTTAGCCTGCTGGGCCACTGGATGGAAATGGCCGCCCGCAACGCCACCGGCGAAGCCATCACCTCGCTGCTCAAGCTGGCCCCGGCTACCGCCCGAGTGCTCCGCGACGGCGCAGAGGTTGAACTGCCGGTGGAAGAAGTTCGCCCCGGCGATATCATCGCCGTGCGCCCCGGCGAAAAAGTGCCGGTAGACGGCGAAGTCATCGAAGGCCGGAGCTACGTGGATGAATCTATGATTACCGGCGAGCCGGTTCCCGTGGAAAAGAAAGCCGGGGCCAAAGTGACCGGCGCCACACTCAACACCACCGGCGCGTTCCGTTTTAAGGCCGAACACGTGGGCGCCGACACCGCCCTGGCCCGGATTGTGCAGATGGTGCAATCGGCGCAGGGCAGCAAGGCCCCTGCCCAACGGCTGGCCGACGAGGCGGGCAAGTACCTGGTGTTTGTGGCGCTCGGCTCCGGGGCGCTGGCCTTGTTTGTGTGGCTGGTGCTGGGCGCGGATCCCATTTTTGCCCTGACGGTGGCCGTTTCTACGGTGGTCATTGCCTGCCCCGATGCGCTGGCGCTGGCAACGCCCACCGCCATCACCGTGGGGATGGGTTTGGGCGCCGGCAACGGCGTGCTCATCAAAGACGCCACCGCGCTGGAAGGTGTGGCCACGCTGGACACCATTGTGATGGACAAAACCGGCACGCTGACCGAAGGCAAACCCTCTGTGACGGATGTGGTGACCACGGCCAATCTCACCGAAGACGCGCTGTTGAGCCGGGTGGCCGCGCTGGAGAAAGACTCGGAGCACCCGCTGGCGCAGGCCATTGTGCGCAGTGTGGCTGAACGGGGATTGTCGCCGGCCCGGAGCATCAGCGGCTTTGAAACCGTACCGGGGCACGGCGCGCTGGCGCAGGTTGACGGCAACCGGCTGGCCATTGGCAACGCCAAAATGATGGCCCGCGAAGGCGCAACCATTAGCGATGTGCAGGCCGACGTGGATCGCCTGTCTGGCGAAGGCAAAACCGTAACGTATGTAGCCGCCGACGGCAAGCTGGCGGGGCTTATCGCCCTGGCCGACAAACCCAAATCAACCTCTGCCGAAGCGGTGCGCGATTTGCACCAACTGGGGTTGCGGGTGGCAATGCTCACCGGCGATGCCCGCCGCACCGCCGAGGCCGTGGCAGGTACGCTGGGCATTGACACCGTCATTGCCGAGGTTTTGCCGGAGCAAAAGGCCGACAAAGTGGCCGAATTGCAGGCGCAGCAGCAGCGGGTAGCCATGGTGGGCGACGGCGTGAACGACGCCCCCGCGCTGGCTACCGCCGACGTGGGCATCGCCATCGGCGCGGGCACAGATGTGGCCATTGACACCGCCGATGTGGTGCTGATGCGCAGCGACCCGTTTGACATTGTCAAGGCCATCACGTTGGCCCGCAAGGTGCGGGGTAAAATCAAACAGAACCTGTTTTGGGCGGCGGCCTACAACATCATCGCTATTCCCGTTGCGGCAGGTATTCTGTACAACAGTCTGGGGATTTTACTGCGGCCGGAGTGGGCAGCTCTGGCAATGGCCGCCAGCACCATCACCGTTACCATCAATGCCGTGGCGCTGAAGTGGGCCGGCCTGCCCCGCGCCGAAACACCGGCGGCTGTGCCGCAGGTTACTGCGCCGGCTGCAACCGCGTAAATTGGTTAATTTCGGCAACATTTTTTTGCCGCTGGAACATCTGCTGGATGTGGCGCTGCTGGCTGTGCTGGTTGTGCCGTGGATTCAACGCCGCCGGCAAGCCCGTGGTTGAGCCATCGTATTAAAAAACAGCCCGGCACGGAGATTGGCTTTTGCCGCTCACTGATGCCGGGCTGTTTTTACGCGCGCTAAATTATTCGGCGTGTTTGATGTCTATTTTTACGTCTTCAAAGGTGAGGTGATAGAAAAAGGAGAGCGGTGGTGGAAAGTTGCCGGCCACAGCCGGGCCGGGTGCATCGTGGAAGACCAGGTGAAATTCCAGGTCGTCGTTGTCCACGGCGCCGTTGGCGGCTGCCATTGGGTTAAAAATGTCGCCGTTGGTGGTGCGAACCGTGCCATCGGCGCTGTTGCGAACGCCCACGGTGGTCATGGTGTGCGCTACCCACAGCGGGGCCGGGCCATCAAATGGATTGTTGAACGGTTGGCCGTTGAGGGTTACTTCGGCCGGACCCCAGGTTGCCAGCAGGTTAAAATCGGTGGGCAGTACCGGGCCGCCGGCGGTCGTGTTGCCGTGCAGGTACACATTGGTGGTAACGGGGTCATCCATGACCAGTTCTGTGCTGGAAGCCGAAGGTCCAACCCGCAAGCCGGTGGAATGCGGCGGCGGAGAAAACGCAGTTTGTTTAAAGGTCCACTCACCATTTTCATCTTTCCACTCGGCGGTAATTTCACCGGAGTTGGTCACAGGATTAATTTTGATTTCGACTTTGGCTTTGATCGGGGTCACGCCGTCGCCATCCCACACAAACGAATGAACCGGGCTGGCCGGAACACCGTTCACTTCAGTCGCAACTTCGCCCATCACTTTTCGGTTTAAAGTGGCGTTGCCGGCTTTTATTTTGTACTCCATCTGGCTGGCTTCACGCGCGGTTGCCTGCGTAGGCAGCCAAATCGCCAAACCAGCCGCAATTACGGCTACGGTTAACAGACTTGCCAGAATAATCGCGATACCTTTTTTCATTTGTCCTCTCCTTCGGGGTTTAAGTTTGATTGTATTCATTGAGTGAGCATGCGGTTGATTGAAGTGCGCCGTCGGGCCTTCTTTCATTGGTTATTTTCAATCAGCCGCCAATACCTTACACAGTATAAGAATTAGTAATGGTACGCTCTGTAATGTTTCTTACATTAGGTAAGATTGAGTTTTGAATTGCCGGAGAGGGATTATGGAAGCATTCAACGGTTCCGGTGGGCAAGCGGCAGAGCAGAGAGATTCAACCCACCCCTGCCCTGCCCGGGGTGCTATTTGCGGGGTGAGAATTCGGCGTCCATCATGGGCCACAAAAACGCAACAATGCCAAAGCCAAAGAGCAGCCCGGTGCCAATGCGCAACAGCGAATTGAGCGAACCGAGCATATCGCCGGCATAAAATGTAGCGGGGAAAATACCGCCGGTCAGCCAGACAGCCCAGGTATTCATGTCGCGGAAGTCCAGTTGCAGAATGTCGTTGACCAGATGGGTTGTGCCGTCAATGGCCAGCGGCAGAATCAGGACAATCAGCCATTTCCACGACAGTGATTTAAAGCGCACGCCCTGCTGCCGAAGCAGGGCAAACAGCAGGCCAAACAAAAAAATACTGCCGTACATGGCCACCATCCGGTCCGACCAGGCCACCTTCCAGCCCAGTTCTGCTGTGCCGATGAACTGGCGGCGAATCAGTTCGTTGCTGATTTGGGCCGGGGTTGCGCCCCAGGCCGCGGCAATTTGTTCTTGCGTATAACTGAACTGCGGGCCAAATAAAAACCACGAGCGTTCCGGCAATTGGTGGCACAAAAAACTGTAAATCCGGTAGATGATAATTCCCGGCAGGGTCAACCCGCTGGCTATAAAAACAGGGGCCAGAAAGGGCAGAGTCACCAGCAGACCCCAGGCCGAGTTAAACGCCAACAGCCAATGCCGCTCAACCCAGCGATTGATTCGTTCTGTCCACACCGCGCTCTGCGGGGGAACGTTGGGCATTTTTTGCACGTTGGTATCTGTATGTATGCTCATGTGAGAGTACCTCCAACCGGGGCGGCATTGTCAAAGTTGATTACTTGCATTTGCAGGGGTGATTGTAACCGTTGTCAAATGAAATTTCGCTTTCGACCAGGCTTTGGTACGGATATCTTATATGCCGTAAGATATTTGTGCAAGTTCATGGTTGCCGGTTCACTGTAACTGTTATTCAGAAAATTTGCCAGCGTGATTTGGCGGGGAAGCGAGTGGGCCAAATCGCCTGTTTTTATTTTTGCGGGCACGCTGTAATCAGTTTGACCAATCCGGTGGATGACATATCTTCAACACGGTCCAGCGTTAGGCCGGCGCGTTGAACCGTTTCTACGGTGCGCCGGTTGATGTGCGCTCCCATTACCCGCACCACCAACGGGTCCAGCACATCCATCACTGTACCGGCAATGGGCATCTGGTCCAGCCGAACGTGCTCCAGCAGCAGTATCCGTCCCTCCGGTTTGACCACCCGCGCCAGTTCACGCAGACCCAGCACCGGGTCCGGCACCGAACAAAAGACAAAGGTGGCAGCGGCGGCGTCAAAGCTGTTATCGGCAAATTCAAGTTGCTGCACGTCCATTTCACGCAAATCAATCGAGCGGCCTGTCTGCTCGGCTTTTTTGCGGGCGCGCGCCAGCATTTTGTTGCTCAAATCAATGCCGGTCATGTGGGCCTGCACCGGGTGGTAATCAAAATTTTTCCCTGTGCCCACGCCAACCTCCAGCACGCGCTGCCCCGGCACCCGCGCCCACAATGCCTTGCGCCAGCCTTGAAATGCCGCCCGTTCGGTAAACCATTCCATCGCATCGTAGAGCGGCGCAATCCGGTTGTATCGTTTTTTTGTGGCGGCTGTTTCAGAATTGTTCATCATTTTAGTTACTCCCTTGAAAATAGCCTTCAAGCAGCGGTCAGGGCAGGGTCAAGAGAGACCACAAAGCCCAGTTTTGCCAACTGCTTGGTAAAATACGATACTT
>RFJF01000071.1 GCA_003695455.1 Chloroflexota bacterium | reverse complement strand
GGCAACGGGTGGTGGTGGTCGGCGGCGGGGCTGTGGGCGAACGCAAGATTCGCGGATTGCTGGCGGTGGGAGCGTGGGTCGAGCTGGTCAGTCCGGCGGCCACGCCGCACCTTGAAAAATGGGCCGCGTCGGGCCAACTGGTGTGACATCAGCGGCCGTACCAGTCCGGCGATTTGGCGGACGCAGTGCTGGTGTTTGCCGCCGCCGGGGTGCGGGCGGTCAACGCACAGGTTGCCGCCGACGCCGCCGCGCTCGGCTTGCTCAGTAACATTGCCGATGCGCCGGAAGAGGGCAGTTTTCACCTGCCGGCGCTGTTCCGGCAGGCGGGGGTGACGGTGGCGGTCAGCACGTCCGGCCAGAACCCGCGCCGGGCGGTGGAAATTCGGGATAAAATTGCGGGTTGGCTGGCCCGGGGGCCATTCGATACTTTTCGGTAAAAAACTTGTGCTTTGTGCAAGAAAATTCAAGAAACTTATGTGGGATCCAAAAAGTAAGGAGTACGGATTTTTTACCCATCCGGACGGTTATGCCTGTCTGCGGGCGGGTGTGACCGTTTTTTGTTGGGTCGTGTTTCAGCCGGAGATGGAGCGCGCCCCTTTACTACCGGTGAAGGCGTACTCTGAATTGGGAAATTTGCTTGGGTAAGGCTATACTTTATCACATTGACATTTCTTGTAGCTGCTAATAACGATTGCTAAAAATGGTTAGATGTACAAGAAACTTAAGGCGCTCAGCCATTTATTTATGGATTTTTGCCCTGGTCTTGTTGTGGCTAACTGCCTGCAACCAGTCCGACTACCCCACCGTGCAACTTAATGTAGAAGCCCGGGGAGCAGTTGTGGCCGCCGAGCGCGCCCCCGGCAAACTGCCCCTGCGGGTGGCGGTAGCCGCAGTTATCTCGCCCAAAGCCACCTTTGATACCTACAGCCCCCTGCTGGATTACCTGGCCCGCCGGTTAGACCGCCCGGTAGAACTGCTGCAACGCTCCACTTACGCCGAAATCAACGAACTGTTACGCACCGGTCAGGCCGATGTCGGTTTTGTGTGTGGCGGAGCCTTTGTTGAAGGCGAGCGCGAACAGTACCTGGAACTGCTGGCCGTGCCGGAAATCGGCGGCGCAACCACCTACCAGGCTCTGATTCTTGTTCCGGCTGATAGCCCGGCCCAAAGTTTTGCCGATTTGCGCGGTCAACGCTTTGCCTTCACCGACCCGCTCTCAAACTCTGGGCGGCTGTACGTGCAGTACCGTCTGGCTCAAATGGACGAAACCCCTGAATCTTTCTTTGGCGAAACTATCTACACCTACAGCCACGATAACAGCATTCGCGCTGTGGCCGAGGGAATTGTGGACGGAGCCACCGTTGACTCGCTGGTGTACGGCGCCCTGCTTAAGCTTGAACCGGGCCTGGCCGGCCAACTGCGTATCCTCGAACGCTCCCCCGATTTTGGCATCCCTCCCGTGGTCGTTCACCCCGATCTTGACTCCGACTTGAAAACAACCTTGCACCAAGCCCTGTTAGACATGCACCAGGACCCGCAGGGCCGGGAAGCCCTGGTCGCCCTGTACGTTACCCGTTTTGTGTCCTCTAATCCTGCCGCTTATGACGATATTCGCCACATGGCCGCCCGGGTTCGCGGCTGGCGTTAAAGCGGCAATACTGGCATAATAACCCCTATGACAGGGCAAAAATCTCGCTGGCGGCGGTGGAGCCGCGCGGTGTGGCGGCGCATCACCGGCATCTCAATTCGATACAAACTATTGGGCATGGTGCTGGCCGCTATTTTGCTGTTGGGGCTGGCTGTAACCTTTCAAACCCAGGCAGAACTGGCCCGCGATTTGCGCCAAAGCCTGGAAGAGCGCGGCGTCGCCCTGGCCCGCGACCTCTCTGAAGACGCCACCGATTTGATTCTGACCCAAAACATCTTTGGCCTGAACCAGGAAATACGGGCCACCCTGGAAACCAACCCCGATGTGCGCTACGTCTTTATCCTCAACCCGCAGGGACAGGTGGTGGCCCACTCATTTCCCAACCGTTTGCCGCCCGATTTGCTTACCGCCAATCTGCTTCCTCCCAATCAGCCCTGGCAGGCGCAAATTCTCAACAGCGAAGAAGGGCTTATTACCGATGTGGTAGCCCCCATTTTTGACGGCAAACTGGGCGTGGTGCGGCTGGGTTTGTCTCATAATCGTTTAGAAGCCATGGTCAACGAGGCCGCCCGCCGCTTGCTGTTTATTACACTGGGTGCTTTGTTGGTGGGAGGAGTCACCGTGCTGTTGTTGACCCGCGTTTTAACCCGCCCCATTTTTGATTTGGTAACCGCCGCCCGCGCCGTAGGGCAAGGCAACCTAACCCTGCGCCCGCCGGTACGTATGAGCGACGAGGTGGGCGAACTGACCGCCGCCTTCAACACCATGACCGAAGATTTGGTTCGCTCCCGCGATAATCTGCTGCGCCAAAACCGCCAGCTTACGGCCTTAAACAGCGTAGCCCAGGCCATCTCCGGCGGTCACTCGCTGGAGGAAGTGCTGGACGCCGCCCTGGAAAGCGTTTTGCCCGCCCTGGGTTGTTCCGCCGGCTGGGTGCTGCTCAACTATGGCGACCCGCCCGCCCCCCAAATTATGGCCGAATGTGGAATCTCGAACAGCTTTTTAAAGCGGGAAGCCGCACCGGAAACTGAACCGTGCCGCTGTATTAAAATCTTACAGGCTAAAGAAGATTGGCAGCAGCCCATCCTCCGGGCTGAGTGCCCGCGCCTGCAACGCGCCCAGGCCCAAAACGACCCCGAAGCCCGCTTTGACCGCCACCTGAGCGTGCCGATGGTTTCGCATGGCCGGCCGCTGGGCATTTTAAATTTGGCCCTGACCGCCGGGCAATCCTTTTCGCCGGAGCAGGTTGAACTGGCCGGAGCCATTGGCCGGCAGGTGGGCGTGGCCGTTGACGCCGAACTGCATCGCCGCCGGCTGGTAGATGAACTGGCCCGCCGCGAAGCCCTGCGCGGCCAACTGCTGGAACGGGTGCTGGCTGCCCAAGAAGAGGAGCGCCGCCGCATTGCCCGCGAACTGCACGACCAGTACGCTCAGGCTTTAACCGCCCTTTCGATGGGCATAGAGGCCACCGAACGCGCCCTGCGCGAAGACCAGGCGCCCCTCAAAAGCCAACTGGACGTTGTAAAAGAGCTGGCCTCACACAGCCTGGACCGCACCTACGAACTCATCTTTGACCTGCGTCCCACCACTCTGGATGACTTGGGGCTGGCCCCCGCTATTCGCTGGTACGCCGAAAACCGGCTGGAACCGCTGGGGGTATCGGTTCATTTGGAAACCGAGGGCTTGCGCCGGCGGCTATCGCCGCAAATTGAAACCGCCTGCTACCGGGTTGTTCAGGAAGCCCTTTTAAATGTTGCCAAACACGCCCGCAACGCCCGCGTCAACATTCGATTGGCCGTTCAAAATAAACACCTCTGCGGCGAAGTAGCCGACAACGGCCCCGGCTTTGACCTGGCCTCAATGCAGCAATTTGAAGTCAACGGGCGGGGTATGGGCCTGCTGGGGATGCAGGAACGGCTCGCTTTGTTGGGCGGGCAGCTACACATTGACACCGCCCCGGGCCGGGGAACGCGGGTTTCGCTGGAAATTCCATTAGAAAATCAAGAAAACGGGGTGACAAATTGACCCAACCCATCCGTGTATTACTGGTAGATGACCACGCCATTGTGCGTACCGGCGTGCGTCTGTTGCTTCAGGGTGAAGCCGATATCGAAGTGGCCGGCGAAGCAGGCAACGGGCAGGAAGCCCTGGCCCAAACCGAAGCCCTGCAACCCGACGTGGTGCTGATGGATTTGGCCATGCCCGGCGTCAGCGGCCTGGAAACCACCCGCGAAATCAAACGCCGCTGGCCCAATATTCAGGTGCTGGCCCTCACCGTGCATCGCAGCAGCGATTACTTCTTCCGCATGCTGGAAGCCGGCGCGTCGGGCTACGTGCTGAAGGGGGCCGACCCCGGCGATTTGATTACCGCCATCTACACCGTTCACCAGGGCGAAGTGTTTCTGTACCCATCTATGTCCACCAAGTTGGTAGCCCAATACCTGCAATGGGTGCGCTCCGGCGGCGCGTCGCCGGCCTACTCTGACCTGACCGACCGCGAGGTTGAAGTGCTGCGCCTGATAGCCGAAGGCCACACCAACGCCGAAATCGGCGATATGCTCAAGCTCAGCCCCCACACCGTGCAAACCCATCGCCGCAACATTATGGAAAAACTCAAACTGCACGACCGGGTAGAACTGGTCAAATACGCTATGCGCCGCGGCTTGATTGAGTAAATCGTCACAATCCCCTCTTTATTTCACCAATATCCCCTCTGCAAGGTATGTACGCTCCTTTCTTTAAATGACATACTTTGGTTGGATTAGCCTTTAACCCACTCAAGTTACCGCCTGCGCGTCCAGACGGGGAGCCAGGAATTAGGGATTAGGGAAAAAATCCTTTCCCCTTACTTTCTACTCCTTGCCCCTGCAAGGCCGTAACCTGGGTTAACCACAACACAAGGAGGACCAACCGCTATGAGTCAAACTCAAACTATTGAACTTGCGCCCGAAACCGGCGCAGCCGAGTCGCGCCGCCGTTTTCTGGGCAAATTTACCAGCGCGGTCTTTGCCGGGCTGGTGGCCCCGGCGGTCATGCAACTGGCGCACAATGACCCCGTGCTGGCCGACGAAGTTCCGGCAGAGGAAGCCCCCTCGCCAACCGCAGCGGCCCGCCCCGCCGCCGGTGATGTCAAACCCATCTCCGGCGAGCAGAGCGTGGTAGACCGCATGCTGGATGACTTACAACGCGCCCTCAAGAGGCGGGCCGACGGCCAAAACGTGCGCTTTGGTATGGCCGTAGATTTGCAAAAATGCACCGGCTGCCGGGCCTGCACCATCGCCTGCAAAGCCGAAAATATGACCCCCCCGGAAGTCTCCTACAATGTGGTGCTCGAGCAGGAGGTGGGAAGCTACCCCAACGTTAAACGCACCTTTATGTACAAACCCTGCTTTCACTGCGAAAACCCGCCCTGCACCCCGGTTTGCCCGGTAGGAGCCACCTACAAGCGGGAAGAAGACGGCATTGTAGTGATTGATTACGATATCTGCATTGGCTGCCGCTACTGCCTGACCGCATGCCCCTACGGTTCTCGCTTTATTGATTTGGGCAAAACCTACACCGACCCGCCCCAACCCTACGAAACCTCGGCCTCGCCGGAATACGATGAAAGCCGGGTGCGGGCCGAAGGCGGCTCGCCGGTGGGCAACGCCCGCAAGTGCCACTTTTGCCTGCAACGCATCTATCGGGGCATGCTGCCCGCCTGCACTGAAACCTGCATTGGCCGGGCCATTCACTTTGGCGATTTGGACGACCCGGACAGCGTGGTGGCTAAACTGATTGCCGCCCGCTCCCACATCCGGCTTAAAGAAGAGTTGGGCACCGAACCTAACGTCTATTATCTGGTATAAGGAGAAAACCCATGAAACGCATTTTAACCATTGCCGCCTGGTCTGTTCTGCTGGCGGCCACCGGCGTGGGCCTGGCCGCCGTAGCCATCAGAGTGGTTCAGGGGCTGGGCGTAACCAACCTGAACTACATTGTTCCCTGGGGCGTGTGGGTGGCCTTTTACATTTACTTCATCGGCCTGTCCGCCGGCTCCTTCCTGCTGAGTACCATGATTTACGTTTTTGGCTTTAAAAAGCTGGAACCCATTGGCCGGCTGGCCCTCTTTTCGGCCCTGATTGCCCTGATTGCCGGCTTAAACTTTGTTCTGCTCGATTTAGGCCACATGGAACGCTTCTGGACGGTCTTTGTTAACCGCAATATGTGGTCTGTATTGGAAATTGAAATTCACTTTTATGTGCTGTACATTGCTGTTCTGCTGGCCGAACTGTGGCTGTTGATGCGCCGCGATTTGATTCGCTGCGGCCAGGGCAGCGACTGGAAAGCAAAACTATGTAAATTGATGGCCCTGGGCAGCCGCGATACTTCGGAAGAATCCGGGGCAAAGGATATACGCCGGGTTCGTATTTTGGGTATGTTGGGTGTTCCCATTGCCATTGGCGTACACGGCGGAACCGGCGCCCTGTTTGCCGTAGTCAAAGCCCGCCCTATGTGGTACGGCCCACTGTTCCCCATCATTTTTATTGTTTCGGCCCTGGTTTCGGGCGCGGCCCTGCTCACCTTTTTGCTGGCCTTTTTTGCCGGACGGGGCATGCCCAAAGAACAGCGTGATGATTTGGTGCTGACCCTGGGCAAAATTACCGCCGGCTTGCTGGCCTTTGATTTGCTGTTGATGTGGTCAGAATTTTCGGTGGGTTTTTACGGCAATATCCCAGAAGATATCGAGGTGTTGCGCATGATGCTGTTTGGCCCCTTCTGGTGGGTTTTCTGGTTTGTGCAGATTATCTTTGGGGCCATCATCCCGCTGCTCCTTATCCTGCTGCCCGCCAGCGGCAAAAGCCCGCGCTGGGTGGGCTTTGCCGGGCTGATGATTGTCATCGGTATTATTGGGGTGCGCCTCAACATTGTTATTCCGGCCCTGAGCTTGCCGGTGCTGCCCGGCTTTGATACCGCCTACACTATGCTGCCTGCTCCAAGCCAGACCACCCTGGCCTACCCGCCGGAGTTGCTGACCTGGCTTACCCGGCTGGCCGTTGTGGCCGCCGTGGTTTCCATTGTAGCTTTTGGTGTCATTGGTATGCGCCGCCTGCGCGGCCAGCCGGGACACGTTTTTGAACGCGCTCTGGCCGGGGTGGGCACGGTGGCTGCCGTTCTATTGTTAGTGTTTTTGATTATCCGCTGGACGGGCCAAACCACCACTACCGCCGCCTTCAACCTGGGCCTGACCGGCCTGGATTTAACCCATACCCCCATCGGCGGCATCCTGGGCCGCACCGAGCTGCATTCTTTTTACATTCCCAGCCCCAACGAATGGCTCAGCAGTATCGGCGTTATCGGCCTGACTATTCTGATGTTCATTATTGGCTACAATATTCTGCCGCTTGAAACCAAAGAAGGACATTAACAGTGATGAGTGATGAGTGACGAGTGAGAAACGCAGTGACTGTTCATTTATTATTCATCGTTCATCATTCATCATTTACATAAGGAGCAAACCATGACAGAACTAACGCGACGCGATTTTATAAAAACAACCGCCTTTTTAGGCGGCGCGGCAACGCTGGCCGCGGGCGTGGATGGCGTATTCACCCGCCTGCGGGAAACTCCCGACGGTCTGCCTCGCCTGGAAGGCAGCTACGAATATTCCAACAACAAACCAGAAAACATCATCTACTCCACCTGCCTTAACTGCCACACCGCCTGCACTATCAAGGGCAAACTGGTGGACGGTGTGCTGGTAAAAATTGACGGCAACCCCTACTCGGCCACCAACCGCCTGCCCAACATCCCCTATGATATGGACCCGGCCCAGGCCGCCCATTTTGAAGGCAAAGTCTGCCCCAAAGGTCAGGCCGGCGTGCCCGTTTTGTACGACCCCTACCGCCTGCGCAAAGTGCTCAAACGGGCCGGCAAACGCGGCGAAAACAAATGGGAAACCATTGAATGGGACCAGTTTATTGACGAGGTGGTCAACGGCGGTAACCTGTTTGGCGAAGGAGACGTCCCCGGTCTGAAAGACATCTGGAAACTGCGCGACCCCGAACTGGCGAAAAGTCTGAAGGAAGACGCCGCCGCCGTTGCCAAAGGCGATATGTCCGTGGCCGATTTCAAAGAAAAACACAGCGCCCACCTGGACATGCTGATTGACCCCGACCACCCCGACTTTGGCCCGGTCAACAACCAGTTTGTCTTTTTGGGCGGGCGCGTGGAACACGGCCGCAAAGAGCTGACCAAACGTTTTCTTTACGATGGCTTTGGTTCTACCAACTACTATCTGCACACCACCGTCTGTGAGCAGAGCCACCATATTGCCTACAAAATGGCCTCCGGCAAAAGCCACATGAAGCCCGATATCCTCAACACCGAATACCTGCTCTTTTTTGGCACCGGCGCGTTTGAGGCCAACTTTGGCCCACCCGCCATTGCCGAAAAAGTAACCGACTCCCTGGCTAACCGCAAAAACTTTACGATGGTGGTGGTTGACCCCCGCCTGTCCAAAACCGCCGGCCGCGCCGACCGTTGGGTTCCCATTAAACCCGGCGCAGACGGCGCCCTGGCCTTGGGCATGATTCGCTGGATAATTGAAAACGAGCGCTACGACAAACGCTATCTGGAAAACCCCAACCAGGATGCGGCCAACGCTGATGGCGAATCCAGTTGGAGCGATGCTACCTGGCTGGTGCGCACCGATGACCTGACCTTCTTAAAAGCCGCCGACGCCGGCCTGAGCGCCGCCGATGACCAGCCGCCCTACGTGGTTATGACAGACTCCGGCCCCGCCCTGGCCGCTACCGCCGAAAGCGCCGTGCTGGAAGGCGAGTTCACCGTCAACGGCATCCCGGCCAAGCCCGCGTTCCAACTACTCAAGGAGCGCGCCTTTGAATACAGCCCGGATGAATACGCCGGCATCACCGGCATAGAGGCCGGCATCATTGCTGAACTGGCCGACCAGTTCACCAGCCACGGCAAAAAAGCAGTGGCCGAATTTTATCGCGGCCCGGTGCAGCACACCAACGGCTACTACAACGCCCAGGCCATCATCGCCCTCAACACCCTGCTGGGCAACGCCGACTGGAAAGGCGGCCTGGCCGTGGGCGGCGGCCACTGGCACGAAGACGGCTCGCACGGCGGGGTCTTTCCCACCGACCAGGTTATCAAAGCCCCCGGCGGCCTGCCCCACTTTGGCATCTACCTCAGCCGGGAACGTATTGCTTATGAAGACACCACCCTTTTCCAGCAAGACGGCTATCCGGCCAAACGAATGTGGTATCCCTTTAGCGCGGAAGTGTACCAGGAAGTCATCCCCTCTGCCGCCGACGGCTACCCCTACCCCATCAAGGCCGTGCTGATTCACAAGGGCACGCCCGCGCTTTCGCTGCCTGCCGGCGACAAGATTATTCCTATGTTGATGGACCCCAAAATCATTCCCCTGCTCATTTCATGCGATATTGTGATGGGCGAAACCAGTATGTACGCCGATTACGTCATCCCCGATTTAACCTATATGGAACGCTGGGGGACCTCTCACGTGCCGCCCGATGTGCTGGTTAAAGTCAGCAAAGTGCGCCAGCCGATGGCGGCTCCCATCCCCGAAACGGTCACCGTGGACGGCGAGGACATGCCCATCAGCCTGGAAGCGTTTCTTATTGCTACCGGCAAACAACTGGGCCTGCCCGGTTTTGGCAAAGATGGCTTTGGCCCCGGCCTGGATTTCAACCGGCCCGAAGATTTCTTCCTGAAGCTGGTCTCTAACATTGCCTGGGGCGACCACGAAGACGGCTCCGATGCCGTGCCGGAAGCCTCCGATGAGGAGTTGGCTCTGTTCCGGGCCGCGCGGCAGCATTTGCCAACGGCAATATTTGATGAAGAAAAGTGGAAAGCCGCCGTAGGCAACGATGAATCGCTGTGGCGGCGAGTGGTCACCGTGCTCAACCGGGGCGGACGTTTTGCCCCCTTAAGCGATTCTTACGACGGCGAATACCTGAAAGCGAAATTCAAAAACGCCTTCCACTTTTACGTTGAGCCGGTGGCCAAAGCGCGCCACCCCTTTACCGGCGAACGCTTTGACGGCCTGCCCCATCACGAACTGCCAAAAAACGGTCTGGGCGAAGTGGCTTTTGACGAAGAATACCCCCTGCACCTGATTACCTTCAAAGAGATTACCGGCGGGCAAAGCCGCACCATCGCCTCATACTGGTTGAGTACCATTCTGCCGGAAAACGGGGTGCTGATGAACCGCCGCGACGCTGAAGAACTGGGCCTAGAAGACGGCGACCCGGTGCGGGTGGTCAGCAAAAGCAACCCCGATGGCGTGTGGAACCTGGGCAACGGCCGGGTACAGCCGGTGGTAGGCAAAGCCCGCGTCATCGAAGGGATGCGGCCCGGTGTGGTGGCTGCTTCGTGGCACTACGGCCACTGGTCCTATGGCGGCAGTGATGTGGTGGTAGACGGCCAGGTTATTCCCGGCGACCCACGCCGCAACACCGGCCTGTGTACCAACGCCGTTCTGCGTGTTGATGACGCCACCGGCAACACCTGCCTCAGCGACCCCATCGGCGGAAGCACCAGCTTTTATGACACGCGGGTGCGGGTGGTCAAGGCTTAAATCTACTACCCTGACTTTGATAAAGAGACCAGAGTTTTTCTCTGGTCTCTTTGATTCATCCTGATATCAGTTTGCAGGCAAAACCGTTCCTGCTCGCCGCGGCGATAGCCAGCCGGAGATGGAGCAGCTTGAGTAGGGGCATTATAGTCTTTCGGTCGTTGTTTCTGACGTTTGATACCCATTCTCCCGCCACAGATGGCGTTTTCTTCCAACCAACCGCAAGGTTGGAGTTGATAGATGCCCCTTTTCGGTGTATTATCGCACCTGTATATTTTGGTAAAGATATCCGGGTAAACAAGGTGCAAAAGCAATGACTCAGAAATCCCCATCTCCCAATAAAAGGAATCTTCAACGCCAGATTTGGTATTCTGCCGGCTATTTTATCATCACTTTTCTCATTCTGTTGGCGGTGAATTTGTGGCTTGTCTTGCCAAGCCGTCCCCAATCAGCTCCCTACAGCCAATTCTTAAATGCCATTGAATCCCAAACCGTTACTCAAGCCGTTATTGGTGAAACCAGAGTTATCTGGACAGTGGGAGAAGGCGAAGAGGCCCAGCTTTTTGAGGCCAACCGGGTTCCCGGCGTAAACGAAGCCCAACTCATTGAGCAACTTCACGCCGCAGGGGCCGAATTTACCGGCGCGCCACCCAATCCCTTTTTAAGCAACCTGTTAAGCTGGTTGTTACCTGTTTTGCTACTCCTTGCCTTTTGGCGCTGGAGCATTACTCGCCTGCCCGGTGCAACCCAGGCGCTTAGCTTTGGCCGCAGCCGGGCCAAAATATGGGATGAAAGCCGTGATAAAGTTACCTTTGAGCAGGTAGCCGGCGTTGATGAAGCCGTTGACGAGCTGCGGGAAGTGGTTGAGTATCTAAAAACCCCGCAAAAATATGCCCACGTTGGCGCCCATATCCCTAAAGGGGTACTGCTGGTCGGCCCGCCCGGAACCGGCAAAACATTGTTAGCCAAAGCTACAGCTGGAGAAGCAGGTGTGCCCTTTTTT
>RFJF01000715.1 GCA_003695455.1 Chloroflexota bacterium | reverse complement strand
CCACCAGCGCGTCATCCTTCACCAATCGGCGCAGACCCGCCGAGTGATGGGTGACTCAGTAGCGGCAGTGGTTGGCCGCCGAGGCCACCACGGCAATCATCTCGCGTTGGGGCCGGCGCAGGGGCGATTTGCCGTACATCAGTGTTTTGTAGAGCAGTACGTGCGCCCGCAGAGACTCCGGGTTGAGGCTGTGAATTTTGAGGATGTTGTCTACCCCGCCCCACGGCTCAATTAACCCGGCGTACTGTTCGGCCAAATCCCCTTCGGCTTCAGCTTCGGGAATCACGTTAATCCACGGAGTTTTGCTCATGGCTACGCAGTGCCAAACTGGCGGTCGCCGGCGTCACCCAACCCCGGCACAATGTAGCCGATGTCGTTCAGCTTTTCATCAATCACGGCCACGTGAATATCTACATCGGGGTGAGCCTGGTGCAGGGCCTGCACCCCCTCCGGCGCGGCGATGATGCCCATAAATTTGATGCGTTTGGCGCCCCAGCGTTTCAAAATGTCAATGGTAGCCACGGCCGAACCCCCGGTTGCCAGCATGGGGTCCAGCACAATGCACAACTGCACCGTGGGAGACACGGGCAGTTTGTTGTAATATTCCACCGGCTCCAGCGTCCGTTCATCGCGGAACAGGCCGATGTGCCACACCTCGCTGCTGGGCATCATTTCCCACACACCTTCTACCATACCCAGCCCGGCCCGCAAAATGGGAATCAGCCCAATCTGCTCCTGCAACAGTGCGCCGGTGGTGCTGCCCATCGGCGTTTCTACCTGGGTGGGTTCCAGCGCCAAATCACGGGTGGTTTCGTAGGCCAGCAAAATAGAAATCTCGCGGATTAACTCTCTGAATTTTTTGGGTTTGGTGGTTTTATTTCGTAATTTGGTCAATTTGTGCCTGACCAGTGGATGGGTTGACTCAAAAATATTGTCCGGCATAATAGCACCTCGCTTTCAAATTGATTGACAAACTGACCCATTATAAATTGGGGCGGGGCAAATCACAAACGCGGTCAGACGCGGATTATCCGGCGTGTTTTGCCAGTGCAAGCGCAGGGTGATATAATAACCGCTACCTGTGAATTTATCTTGTGTAAGAAGGAGTTTGTTATGCCTAGTATTGGTGGATGGGAATGGATTATCATTCTGGTAATTGTGATTATTATCTTTGGCGTGGGCAAGTTGCCGGAAATCGGCGGGGCGCTGGGGAAATCAATCCGCGAATTCAGAGAATCATCCGCAACGCCAGATAATGACGGCGGCAGCGATGGTGAAGAATCTGCCTCGGTCAACACCGAAAGCAAAGCCTAGATTCCTTCTTTTTCCAATTTGTTTGATTGAAAAAGACGCAAGCCATGCGGCGTTGCGTCTTTTTGCGTTACAACTCTTTAAACACCTTGGCCAGTGAATCTCCGTACACGGCCAAATTCCATTCGCAAAAATAACCAAAGGGCGTTTGCCACACCCGGTAGCCGGTATTCTCCAGCCGTATTTGCAGCCGGTTGGCTAAATCCTGCGCAAACTCCGGTGAGGCCGTGGAGCCGGACAAATGGGTGAACGAGTGCAGCACAATATTTTTGAGCTGTCGCTTGTTGGCCAGCCACTTAATATTTTTGACCATTTTGGTTTCAAGTTTGGGTTTCTCCTCGTCTGCGGCTTCGGCGTGGTAAAAAACCACCAGCGCCTCTTCCACCGTCTCCGAGACATTTTGCTCAGGCACGCTATCCAGCGTCTTTGAAAACGAGGCCCAGTAGAATTTTTGCGCCTGAAAAAGCAACAATTTCATTGGTCACTTGTCATTTGTTGTTTGTTGTTTGCTCATCGCTCATTTGCCGGATTTTGGCTAATTCTTGTTCAAT
>RFJF01000714.1 GCA_003695455.1 Chloroflexota bacterium | reverse complement strand
CGATGCCGGTGATTTTCAGCGGTACGTCCATGTCAGACCCCCAATATTACCAATTACCAATGAACAATGAGCAATTAACAAATGACCAATTACGAATGACGAATGACCAATGACTCACCCAACTCCACAAACTCACCAAACTCTATCACAGGCCAAGTTTTTGAATCAGCGGCACGGCCACGCCATCGAGCAAGCGTTTGAGCAGCAGCCACGGCACGCGGCGGCCGGCCGGCAGGTGACGCATGTACACGGCGTTGTACTCCAGCGCGGGCCGACCGCCGCGCAGCCGTTTGAATTGGCCCGCCCCGCCGCTGGCGTTGATGCGCAGGCCGCGCGCCCGTCCCTCCTCCAGCACGCGCAGGCTGAGCAGGCGGTACAGCCCCAACTTCTGCGGCAGGCCGGTATCGTAGCCAAACACCGGCTGGGTCATCACCCCGTTGAAGGCATAATACCCCAGCACGGCGTCAATGTCACCTGCCTTTAGTAAGGCTCTGATTTCAAACGCGCTGTTTTCCAGCGCCAGCCTGAAAAATTCCGGGCTGAACTGCGGGTTGAAGGTTGAGTATTTTTCGATGTACAGTTTGCGGTACAGGGTCGCCACCCGCGGCGCGTCGGCGGGAGTGAGCACGTTTGCCCAGCGATACGCTGTGCGGCGGGCCAGGCTGCGCTCGATTTTGAGCTGTTTTTTGCGCCACAGGGCCGGGTCGGCGGGGTTTTGGTAGTAGATTTGCCGGCTGAACACCATGCGGCAGCCCTGCCGCTGCAGATGGGCCGCCAGCGCCGGGTTGCCCAATTCATCCACCGAGCGCCAGATGACCGGGCAATCCGGGAAGCTCGCGGCCAGAAATTGGGTGACGGCCTGCGTCTGTTCGGCGGAAAGGGGCGGGTAGAGGTTGGTGGAAAGCAGCCAGTTGTTGACCAGTACGGCCCGGTCAAAGTGACTACGGCGATAGGCCCACACTGCCGGGGCCAACAGCAGGCGGAGCGCAGCCGCCAGCGCCGGATTATCCAGCCGGTCCAGTTCTTGCAGGCCGTAGGCAAAATAGTGGTTGAACGGCGAGCAGACGTAACTGTTGGCCGGGTGCGGGCGGGTGACGGTGACGGGCAGCAGCCGGTTGTCTACCTGCACCAGTTGCAAATCGGCGCGGACGTTGGGGATGAGCGCCGCCGGCCCGCGCTCCATCAACGGCGGCAAATAACGGCGGGCAAAATCGGCCTGGGGCGTGGACGTCCAATCCAGTTGTGCCAGATTGGCGGCGGTAAATAACCGCACTTGGGGAATCATCGGCGGCGGGCCGGGTTAGCGGCTCAGCGTGGCGGCCCATTCCGGGCAGTGCGAGGGGATGATGTGCAGTTCCGGGCGGCGGGTGTGCAGGTGGTGCAACCGCCGGAGCGTGGTTTGGTAGGCGGCGGAATCGGGCAGGATGCGCAGAACCGCCGGGTGGGGCAAAATGAACTCCCGGCAGGCGCGGCTGTGCCAGCAGGCATCGGCGGCCAGCAGCACCGGCCCCAGATTCTCATCGCGCAAAAACAGGCCCATTTGCCCCACCGCGTGCCCCGGCAGGCTGACCCCCAGCAGCGTGCCATCGCCAAAAATGTCAACGCCACGTTCAAACGGGGCATATTCGGCAGGTAGGGGGGTGAATTCTGCCGGCTGGAGGGCGCGGCCCCGCGCCAAAAAATCGGGGGGGAGCAGGCCGGGCAGGTAGCCGGCGCGCAGGGCGGCAAAACCGCTTTTGCCGCGCACGGCGGCCAGTGCCGCCGCCGGGTAAATGAATTGGGCGTTGGGAAAATCAAACAGGCCGCCCACGTGGTCGGCGTGAAAGTGAGACAGAATGATGAAGCGCACATCGGCCGGGGCAATGCCGCGCGCCTGCACCTGCGCGGCGGCGGTTTCGGATGCGGCCAGCGTGACCGGCGTGATTTTTGGGTAGAGGCTGGCCGGCCAGCGGCGGGTCTCGCTGAAAAAGCGGGGGCTGTAGCCGGTATCGAACAGAACCGGCCCCTGCCGGGGATGCTCAATTAGCGCCAGCAGGGCGGGAATTTTCATTCTTTGCCAGCGCCCGCCGCGCAAAATCATGGCCTGCGGGGCGGTGGTGTAGCCGGCCTGCATTAGTGTGAGACGCAAAGCATTTGGGGCGGTTGGGTTCATCGGGCTGAATCTCGGTGGCTATGTGCCGGGTTGAACAGTTTGTGAAACCATCAGCGCGACCGCTGTGCCCGGCGGAACCAGCGGCGCAGGCCAAATTTAACCAGATCGTGACTTTTGACCATGATGACCGTGGTCAGCGCCTCTTCGGCCACACGCTGCGGAATGGAACCAAACAGCGATTGCTCCAGCAACCCCTCTTCTGACGCGCCAATGATAATCTGGTCAAAATTTGCCGCCTCGGTCAGAATGCCCTGCACAATGTCTGTGGCGTGTGTCAGGCGTACTTCAAGCGGCATGCCGTCCAAGTCAAACTCGTCAATTAGCGCCTGACGGCGTTCTGCTACAGTTTCGGCGTCGGCTCCGTCCAGAACCAGATTCAGGGCAACAACTTCCGGGCGCTGTCCGATGCGCTGTTCGTAGGCATCGGCCTGGGTTACTGCCAGTTCCAGCGCCAGCCGGGTATTTGGCCCGCCGGCTACGGGCACCAGAATATGTGCGGGGGGAGCGGTCCGGCGCAGGCGCACCACGGCCAGATCACAGGGTGGGTTTTTGGCCATCAAATCAATGATGGTGCCAAACGCCTCTTCCTGCCGCGATATGTGGGCCGGCCAGCCAAGCACCATCAAGTCTGATTGGCGCTCGCGGGCGGCGCTGATGATTGAGTCGCCCACGTCACGGCCCAAACGAAGCATAGTTCGCACCGGTACATCAAACTCTTCCACAATATCAACAATTTCTTCCAGAATGGGGCGGCCCTGCCGCAAAAATGCGCGGCCATCGTTAACGCCAATCTGGCGGGGCACGCGGATAACGTGCAGGGCAAACAACTCGCCGTGGTTGGCGTGGGCCACCAGCGCGCCCAGCCGCGCCAGGTGGCGGGCCGCGGCCACGTTGGCCACCGGCAGCAGCACCGAGTAGTTCCGGGCGGCAACGGTTTGTTCCAGCAGAATGGTATCTTCCTCTTTGGCGGCTTCCTGCACCGCACCATGCTGGCGGTACACCACTATGCCCAACAACAGCCAGATAATGGTGACCACCCAGGCAATCGGGCTGAGTTGAAACAACTCAACGGCCAACACTGCCATCACCCCAATGCTGAAATATTGCAGCCACGGCACAAATGGCGCCCGGAAAGGGCGTTCCAGGTTGGAGTGCGTTTTGCGCATGCGGATTAGCGAGATATTGACCATCAAAAAGAGTAACAAAAAGGTAATTGATGCGCCAGAGGCCACATCCTCGATGGGCAGCAGAACAGCCATCAAAATAATCAGCAGCCCGCTCAACCAGATGGCCCAGTGTGGTGTTTTGTTGCGGCTGTGAATTCGGCCAAAAATGGCCGGCAGGTCACGGTCCCGGCCCATGGCAAACGATACCCGGCTGCTGGAATAGACTGTGGCGTTCAGGGCCGACATGGTAGAGGCCAAACCGCCCAAAATCATAATCAGCGCGCCGTAAGGCATAATTGCCCGGGCCGTTTCAATCATGGCGCGTTCGCCATTTTGGCCCAGATAGACCCAGTTTGGCAGCCCGGTGTCTTGCTGGAGCGCGCCAATCGAAACAAACGCGACTGCCAGATAAACAACCACCACAATTGCAATGGCTAAAAAGATGGCCCGGGGCACGTTTCGGCCGGGGTTTTTAACCTCTTCACCGCTTTGGGCAATGATTTCGTACCCTTCAAAGGCCACAAAAGTCAGCCCCATTGCCAAAATGACGCCGCCAATGCCGTGCGGCAGAGGACTGGGGTCGTTGAGAAAATTGTCGCTCCAGTTTGGAATATTGCGCATAGCCAGCAGGCCGAACAGCACCAGCAAGCCAAGCACAATAATTTTAAACACGGTGATGATGTTGCCTACCAATCCCGTTTCCGAGGAACCCCGCACGTTGATTGTAATGAAAACCAGCGCCACCAATGCGGCCAATACTTTAACGGCCAACTCTTCGCCGGTCAACCCCAGGGCAAATGGTTCTTCGCCAAAGTTGATGCCGGTCAGTTCAATCAGCGCGATGAAGAAGGTTCCAAACAGCACCGCATACAAACTGCACGCCACCGAGTGAGAAAACCACGATACCCAGCCGGCGTAAAAGCCAAAGACTCTGGCCAAACCCTCTTTGACCCAGGCATACCCGCCGCCGGCCTGGGGAAAAGCTGCCCCCAACTCGGCGTACGTCAGGCCGGTCAGGCTGGTGACCACACCGTTGAGAAAGAAGGCCAGCAACAGGCCAACCGGCCCGGCTTCGCCGGCGGCAATGCCCGTGAGGCCAAAAATTCCGGCCCCAATCATCGCCCCCACGCCAATCATTGTTACATCAAACAAACCCAGACTCCGGCTCAGCGACACCTGAAAGCGTTTTGAAGTTGTGATTTCCTGAGGGGTGGTTTCCATTTTTGGTGGGCCTCCTTTGCCCCTGCCAATCAATAGAACCTGCAAGTGAGGTCATCTCATTTTGGGTTATCCCTAGTTTAGCCGCTTTCTCTGTTGTCTGCCAAATTGAGTGCGCGTTCTGTTTATTTCAATCTGCGGGGAGTCATTGCATTTTGATTACTCCGCCATTCCACTCGATGTCATCCGTGGTGGCGGCAACGGGGCTGATTCTGTGCCGGACACTTTGCCATAAAAAATACCCCAGCGACAGCCACTGCCCGACCAACCCCGGCGCCGGGTCTGTGGGTGAAAAAATGACATCCCGGCTGTGTGAAAAACAATTCCACCAGCGGCGGAAGCCGCGCCGTGTGCGGGCCGCGCCCAGCCCGGCCCACAGCATGGCCGGGGCCACCATTTTTGCCGCCAAATCCGGCGGTTCCAGTGTGGGTAAATTTGGGTGCAGGTAGGCATTTGCCAGCGCCGGACCAAACAGATGCAGGCCGCTGGTGGCGCGCGGGTTGCATTCGATGGCGGTAACCCGGCCCGGCCCGGTCTCAATAAAATCAAACGAAATCTGGCCGGTGAACTGCTCGCGGGTCACAAATTCTGTCACCCAGCGGTGGGCGGCGGCGTTCCGTGCCGGAGCAAACGACACCGCGCCGCCCGCCCCCGCGCTGAACTCGGCGGCGTAATCGGCGTGGGCGGTCAGCCGCCCCTGGTGAGCCACACTGCTGGTGCAAAGCAGCGGCCCGGTTTCAAAATCCTGCGCCACCCACGGCCGGGCCGGGCTGATATTTGCGGGAATTTGGGACGTGGCGCGCGGCCGGATGATTGTTTGGGTGGTAAATCGGGAGTAGGCCGGTTTGAGTACCACGTTTTTGCCAACCAGCGATCGCGCCTCGGCAGGGTTGGTGAGCAAGCGGGTGGATGGAACGGGCAGGCCGTAGCGGCGGACGGTTTGGGCAAAAGTGAATTTGTTGTGCAACCGGCGCAGTTGCTCAATTTCCGCCGTGAACACGGCGCAACTTTCGCGTAGCGACCGGCGGCCCATCGCTACAAAAAAGGTTTCTTCGCAGGTGGGGATCAGCACGTCAACCCGCTGCCGCCGGATAATCCGTTGCAGGGCGGCGATGAACTGGCGGGGTTGGCGGTTGGGCGGCGGCACTCGAAAATTACGGACCACGGCCCGCGACCCGCGGCATACGTG
>RFJF01000713.1 GCA_003695455.1 Chloroflexota bacterium | reverse complement strand
TCACCAGCGGCCCCAGAACGCGCCAATTGCTGGCCAGCGCTTCTTTGAGCGTTTGCCCTTCGAGCAGGCCGTTGGCGGGCCGGTTTTGCGTATCCCAATCTTCGGCCACCTGAATCAGCGGTTGTTTAACCCGCCACTTGTTGTTGGATTGCAAAATAGGCTCAATGAAGCGGTCATGCACAAGTTCGTACCACGTACCGCCGGTGCGCGCTTCAGAACGCAGTAAAAATTTGTTTGACAGCAAATCTACGGCGCGGTTGCTGATACCGCCGGTTTCGGTGCGGCCGCGCGGCACCGTGCCGCGGGTGCCAATTTCGGTAATGAGATGTGTCTCGAACCAGTTGCGTAGTTCAATTTCGGTTACGCTGGTTTTTTTGGTGACATCGGCAATGGCCTGCTCGTAAAAATCGGCCAGCGCCTGATCCACGTCGCCCAATTCCTGCAAATTCTGGTGGGTGATGTCGCCTGGGGGGCGTCCGATCAGATTATCCCACAACTGGTAGCAGACAACCTGTAACTGCACCGGCTCAACAAACTGACCGGAGCGGGTGTTAATCTGCCCGCTGGGGTCCTGCACCCGAATTTGGCGCAGGTTGTCTACCAGACTTTCGGCCACGCCGGGCGCAAAGCGGCGGCCAAATTGTTCGGCGGGTTTTTTTACGGCTTCCAGCGCGGCTTCGTAACTCATGCGCTGCATGTAAAAACGGGCGCGCATGTGGCCCGGCAGCCGGTCGGCGTAGGGGTCCAGGGTGGCTACGTAATCTTCTCTCAGGCTGAACACCACCCATAAATAGGGGTCCTTGGCCATAGCCTCGGCCAGTTGGTCAAAAAAATCGGCGCGGTCCTGCCACCGTTCGGGGTGGGTGGTGCTGATTTCTTCAAACTGGTCAATCAGCAAAACATACGGTGTTTCCTGAAATTCGTCGTCCTCCACATCCGGCGATTCGTCGGCGTCGGGGTCGTAGTAGTAGTGAATCCCATCAAGGCTGGTGAGCCGGGCAAGAAAGTGCGCCAGGCGCATTTGGATGAAGCTGGTGGGGTCGCCGTCGCTTTCATCCATGCTCAGCAGCAGGTTAAACATGTAAATATTTGATACCTGATCAATATCAATACCAGGGGGGATTTCGCCGCTGACGCGGCCCACCGGCAACACGGAGTAGCCTTCTTCTTGCAACTGGGGAATGAGCCGGGCATTGATGAGGGAGCTTTTGCCGGCGCCCGATTGGGCGTAAAAGACCACCAGCCGCTCAGACATGACCAGCGAACGAAGTTCGCGCGCCTCAGTTTCACGGCCAAAAAAGCGGCTGCTCTCCTCGCGGGTAAAAGTGCGCGGCCCCACGTACGGGTTGGCTAAAAACGGCGGTTTTTTGACCTGCACCATGGTTTCACCCACAGCCGGCGCGGGAGCGGACATGAGAACCTGCGCCTCCGGGGGACGTTCGGCGCTGGGGCGTGTGTCGGGCAGCGGTAAATAAACTGAAATCCGGGAATTACCCACGCCAATTTCATCGCCGTTGGATAGTTGCTGCCGGTCAGAAATTCTTGTGCCATTGAGGTAGGTGCCGTTGGCGCTGCCCACATCCTGCAAAATATAGTGCTCATCTTCCCAGGTGATGGCGCAATGGTGGCGCGATGCTTTGAGGTCATCGGGGGGCAAAACGATGGTGTTGCCGGATTTTCGGCCCACGGTGACAGTTTCGTGGCCCAGCTGGTATGTTTCTCCGGTAGATTGCACTACCAGGGTTGGGTAGGTTGGCTGTTCAATCATGTTACCCCTCCCATGCCTGGTGTAGTTCCTGCACAAATTCCTGAATAGTGCCCCAGTAAACCCGGAACTCAAATTCGTTCAGATATTTTTGCAGGTAGCTTTTTTCGGCTTCGGCAGGCGTTACCTGCACCGACACACTGGTCTGCGGCAGCGGGCGCGGCTTGATTAAGCCCCAAAACAGCACCCTGAAATCCCAGTTGTGCAAATCATATCCCAGCAGCACCAGCGATGAATCGGCCATGGCCTGCCGGATACGGCGGGGGATGGGGTCGGCGCCGCGCCCCACATTTTGAGAAATGGCGACCAGAAATTCCATGTAGTCGTCTTCGGTCAGCACCATTGAACCGGGGTGCGCATCGGAGCCGTGCAGGTGGTAAACCAGCGGCTCGGCCACGGTAGGCTGGTAGTCATTATCCCACACCGAAGGGATGCCCTCCAGTCCTTTGTGCCAGCGGCAAAGCTCGGAGCGGGGCTGCTTTCCGGCCCGGCGCAGCGCTTCTTCCAGAAAGTGATGGTAGCTGGTAGTCAGGTAAATAGGCAATGGAAATTCGGCCAGCACCAGCAGCGGGTCAAGCTGGTGGTTTTCAAATTTGGGGTACCCCAGCCGGGCGGCAAACTCAGAAAAGACCACATCGTCAAACTCTTCTTCCAGGTCTGTGAGGATTGCGGGCGCCACACCTTCACGTTCGGCAATGTCAAAGAGGCGATTTTTGACAAAGTTGATGTATTCTTCTTTAACCGCGCGGACATCAATAATTCCGTCATCGGTGACGCTTGAAAACTGCGCCATTTCCGGCAGCGTGTCAGTTTTTGAGAGCGGGTAATCAATGTAGGTGGAATAGGCCGAAACCACGCTGCCGTTGCCCCCCAGAATCAGGTCATTGT
>RFJF01000712.1 GCA_003695455.1 Chloroflexota bacterium | reverse complement strand
TGCTGCTGCCGCTGGCCCTGTGGCGGCTGACCGGCACCATCAGCGAGCCGGCAGCGCGATTGCCCTTCACGCTGGCCTCGCTGCTGGCGGTGGTCACTGTTTATCTGATTGGCCGCCAACTGGGCGGCAACCGGCTGGGCTGGCTGGCCGCGGGGCTGTTTGCCGCCAGCGGTTTTATGGTGGCCTTTGGCCGAATTGTGCAGTATCAGGCGCTGGTGGTCTGGTTCAGCGCGCTGGCGGTTCTGCTGGCAATGCGCGGGCAGGCAGTTCGACAAACGCGCTACGCTCTGCTGGCGGGGATATTTTTGGGGGTTGGTCTGCTGGCCCACTACGATGCCGTGCTGGCCCTGCCGGCTATCGGCTGGCTGTTGGTCACCTCCGCCCCCCCACCCCCCGAACCGGCCACGTCACGTTCCGCCGTTCGCCATTCGCCATTTGCCGTTCGCCATTCGCTCTGGTTTGCCGCAGGTTTGCTGGCAGCGGCCCTGCCTTTTTACCTGCCCTTTGCGCTGGACCCGCAGGCCAACCGCACCGGCGAATACGTGGGCGGGCGCATTGGCACCCAACTGCGCAACAACCTGCCCGATTTTTTCCACTTCAACACATTTTACAGTTCGTTTTATTTTATTATTGTTACCGGCCTGCTGGTGCTGGCGGCCCTGCTACTACTGAGTTGGCGCGGCGGGCGCTGGAGCCGTTGGCTGGGCGGCGTGTCTGCGGCGGGTGCGGTCGCGGTGGCCCTGTGGCCGCAACTGCTGGCCGGCAGTTCTGTGGATTTGAGCGTGCTGCCGTTTGCGGTACTGCTGTTCACGGCCTTTGCCGCGCTGTTTGCTGGCCGGAGTGGGTTTTCGCCGGGACAGGCCAATCGCTGGCAGGCGGTGGTGCTGTGGCTGGCCGTGCCCTTTTTGGGCTACAATTTTGTGGTAGCGCTGGGGTTGACCCACATTTACACCGTGGTTCCGGCCTGGTCGCTGCTGGCGGCATTTTCACTGAACACCAAACAACTGGCGGCGAGCAAATCGCGGCGATGGGCGGTGAACGGCGCGTTTGCCGCGTTTCTGCTGCTGTCGGCCCTGTTTTTGTGGAACGCCTTTGTCCGGCACGATGTGGAGTACTGGCAGGATTACCCGGCGGGCAACCTGCCCGGATTTTACACCCCCTACACCGCCCCCCCGCAGGCCGGCTTTTTCGGCTTTGCCCACCGCGCCGGCTGGAAAACCATTGGGCAGAAGATTGCCGCCGGTGAACTGGCCGGCGATTACGGCAGCAATGAGGAGCCGGACGTGACCACCTGGTACACCCGCGGCGCGCCCCGCGCCTGCGATCCCCAACCGGAGTTTTATTTTCTGGCCGATGACCGGATTGACCCGGTTGACGTCCCCACCGACCTCATTGCGCAGCAGTACACGCAGGTGGCCGCGGTGACGCTGGACAACGGCAAGCAGATGCGGGTGATGCAGTTAACGCCGCCCGGCCCGCAGCTCGGCGGGCTGGATGTGGCCGGGTTGAGCCGCCGGTTTGACCAGTCGGCCACGCCGGCGGCGTTTGCCCGCTCGGCGCGCGGCTCTCAACCCGCAGACGCCAACTTTGGCAACCGGGCGCGGCTCATCGGCTTTGACCTGGACACGCGGCGGGCTGTGCCGGGTGGGCGCGTGCCGGTTACGCTGTACTGGCAGGCGCTGGCCCCCATTCAAACCAGCTACCAGGTGTTCACCCATCTGGAAAGCGGCAGCGGCCCGGCGGCGCAATCGGACGGGGTGCCGGTTTGCTGGAGCTACCCCACCGATGCCTGGCGGCCCGGCCAGATTATTGCCGACCAGCACGCCATTGCCCTGCCCCCGGAGATGGCGCCGGGCGTGTATCCGCTGGAAATTGGCCTGTACCGGCCCGATGATTTTTCTCGGCTGGACGTGCTGGATGCGGCGGGCAACCCGGCCGGCACCTCGGTGACGCTGGCGGAGGTGGAAATCAGACGTGCAGAGTAAGAGGCGTGTGAACCCCGGTGGTAAGTGGCAGGTTTGCAGGCGGCGGGCGGCCAGGCCACGAGGTAGTAATTTTAGCCTGCCGGCTGCGGCGCAAGCAGCCGCCTGAGCCACTGACCGGTGTAACTTTCTGGCTGGGCCGCCTCCTGTTCCGGCGTGCCGGTAGCCACCACCCGCCCGCCGCCGTGGCCGCCTTCCGGGCCAATGTCAATCAGCCAGTCGGCGCACTTTATTACGTCCAGGTTGTGCTCAATGACCACCACCGTGTTACCGCCATCCACCAGCCGGTTCAGCACCGCCAGCAGACGTTCCACATCGGCAAAGTGCAGGCCGGTGGTCGGTTCATCCAAAATGTAGAGCGTTTTGCCGGTAGAGCGCCGGCTCAACTCTTTGGAGAGCTTGATACGTTGCGCCTCGCCGCCGGAAAGGGTGGTAGCCGGCTGGCCCAGCGTTACGTAGCCCAGCCCCACGGCGTGCAGGGTAGCCAGTTTGTTGCGGATAGAAGGAATGTTGGAGAAAAAATCCAGCCCTTCGTCCACGGTCATATCCAGCACATCACTGATGTTTTTGCCTTTGTACCGGATTTGCAGGGTTTCGCGGTTGTAACGCCGGCCGTGGCAGACCTCGCAGGGCACGTAAATATCCGGCAGAAACTGCATTTCAATTTTGATGATGCCGTCGCCCTGGCAGGCTTCGCAGCGGCCGCCCTTCACGTTAAAGCTGAAGCGGCCTGCCTTGTAGCCGCGCAGTTTGCTTTCGGGGATGGTGGCAAACAGTTCCCGCAGGGGGGTGAACAGCCCGGTGTAAGTGGCGGGGTTGCTGCGCGGCGTACGCCCGATGGGAGTCTGGTCAATGTCAATCACCTTGTCTACCAGTTCCACCCCCTCGATGGTTTCATGCTTGCCCGGTTTGGCGCTGGCCCGGTAGAGCAGTTGGTCCAGCTTTTTGTGCAAAATATCAATCACCAGACTGCTTTTACCGCTGCCACTGACGCCCGTAACACAAATCAGTTTGCCCAGCGGGAAACTCACGTCAATATTTTTGAGGTTGTTTTCTTTTGCGCCGCGCACCACAATTTCTTTGCCGTTGCCGGGCCGTCGCTGGGGTGGCACGGCAATCTGTTTTTGGCCGCGCAAATATTGCGCTGTCAGCGAGTCGCTCTGGCGCAGAAAATCATCTCTGGCGGCAGACCAGACCACCTGCCCGCCGTGCTTGCCCGCACCCGGCCCCATGTCTATTATCCAGTCGGCGCAACGCATGGTGTCTTCATCATGCTCCACTACCAGCACCGTGTTCCCCAAATCACGCAATCCTTCCAGCGTTTCAATCAGGCGCTGGTTATCGCGCTGGTGCAGGCCGATGCTGGGTTCATCCAAAATGTAGAGACAGCCCATCAACTGCGAACCGATTTGGGTAGCCAGCCGGATGCGCTGCGATTCGCCGCCGGAGAGGGTGTTGGCGGCCCGGCTCAAACTGAGATAGCTGAGGCCCACATCGTTCATAAATTTCAGCCGGGCGCTGATTTCCTTGAGTACCGGAGCGGCAATCATTCGATCCCGGTCGGTCAGTTCCGTCTCGTCAGCGCCGTTTTTGTTGTGTGCCAGCAGTCCGTTGAACCAGTCCAGCGCGTCGTTCACCGGCAGGTCGCTGACCTGGTGGATTCCTTTGCCGCGAATAGTCACCGCCAGCGCTTCTGGCCGCAGCCGGTGGCCGCCGCAAGCGGGGCAGGCGCGCACCGACATGTATTTTTCAATGTCGCCGGTCTGGTCGGCGCCGGTGGCGTCTTTGTAGCGGCGCTGCAAATTGGGGATGACGCCCTCAAATTC
>RFJF01000711.1 GCA_003695455.1 Chloroflexota bacterium | reverse complement strand
GGTTTATACCATTTGAATTTTGGCTGTGATAGACTGAAAGAGTAAAAACAAACCCTGAAAATTCCCGATTTTACCAATACAACGGAATACCTCCACATTCAGGGTGGCATCTTATTAAGAAACGTATTTTTGTGCTGACCAGGAAATAGAAAAATCATTTCTTTCACAGGTGTCCACCTGTTTTTGGTTTATAGCACATAGTTGCGAGCAACAACAACCCTTCGATTTGAGGAAACGTATGAAACATCGCAACTTGTTGAGTTTTTTCACTGTGCTGGGTTGCGCCCTGGCCCTTTTGTTCATGGTCTGGCCACGCAGCAAGGTGTTGGCTCAGGGGCCAAAAGATAATACATTTACCTACCAGGGATGGCTGCAAAACGGTGCAAACCCCGTTACCGGCACATGCAATTTTGATTTCAATTTATTTGACGCCGCCAGTAGTGGCAACCAATTAGGCCCAACCCTTTCAAAAACCAACGTAACAATCAGTAACGGTTACTTCTCGGTCATTTTGGATTTTGGGGACGTTTTCACCACTACACCTCGCTACCTTGAAATAAACAACGTCAACTGCGGAAACCCCGGCGACCCCGTGAATCTGAGCGGCCGGGTACCCATCAACCCCACCGTGTATGCCAACTATGCCATGACCGCCGGCAGCGCTGCCAGCGTCAACTGGGCAAATATTGCCAACAAACCGGCCGGTTTTGCCGATAACAGCGACGACGGCGTATTTATGACCTGCGCCAATAAACAGACTCTTCACTGGGCCGGCGGCGGTTGGGCCTGCACCAACGTGTTGAACGATCACGGCGCTTTGACCGGCCTGAATAACGATGACCACCGGCAATATTTATTGGTTGATGGCTCACGCGCCATGAGCGGCACCCTCAATCTTGGCGGCAACCGGATTGTGAACCTACCCCTTGCTACCGCTAACGGGCAGGCCGTGCCCTACGAACAAGCCGTGAAAACTGGCGACCCGGTGGGTGGCGACCTGGCTGGTATTTATGGCGGCGTGATTACTGCGACCAGCCTGCAAAATCGACTTGTGACCGCCACGCTGCCTATTACCAATCAGGTTTTAACGTGGAGTGGCAGCCAATGGGAGCCGGCCAATCCCCAAACGGGCGGCCCCGCCGGTGGAGATTTAGACGGTAGTTACCCCAACCCCACAGTAGACAGTTTGCAGGGCCGGGCCGTTTCTCCAACTGCTCCACTTGATAAGCAGGTGTTGCGCTGGAACAGCACCAGCAATCGGTGGGAGCCGGCCGACGTGGTCAGCCTGAACGATGTGGCCGCCGGTGATTTGGCTGGCACGTACCCCAACCCCACCGTTGATAGTATTCAGGGGCACGCCGTGTCTAACAGCGCTCCCAGCGATAACCAAGTGTTGACCTGGAATGCAGTGGGCAACCGCTGGGAAGCTTCCGACCCCCAAACCGTTGGCTCTGCCGGCGGCGACCTGTCCGGCAGTTACCCCAACCCCACGGTGGTCCGGTTGCAGACCCGGTACGTATCCTCAACCGCGCCGTCAAATAAACAAATTTTCACCTGGAACGACACCGGCAGCCGGTGGGAGCCGGATGATGTCACGCAGCTTCAGGGCCGACCGGTTGCAGCAACAGCGCCGGCCACCAACCAGGTGTTTGTATGGAGCGGCAGCCAATGGGAACCCGCTTTGGTCACGTCGCTTCAGGGGCGGCCGGTCTCAAGTGGCGCGCCATCTACCGGCCAGATTTTAAGCTGGGATGGCAGCCAGTGGGCCCCAGCCAATGTGCTAAAATCGGGCGACACAGCCGGCGGCGATTTGAACGGAACCTTCCCCAGCCCCCACCTTAATCCCGATACGGTTGGCATGGCCCAACTGAACATCCCGATGGGCTACGGAACAGGCACCGGCCAGTTCAGCGGGGGAAGCACAGTTGGCGATCTGTTTATCATTCCATCGGGGGCCGGTTTTATTCCCACGTCAACGGGGCAGTGTCTGGTAACCGTGAGTGCGTACGTCAAGAACACCGCGAATGGACAGGCCACAAGCAACCCCACGGTGTACTTGCGCACCGCCAAACAGGTTGGCGCCGCGTCGCCCACGCATGACGGCGACCAGCCAATCTGGTTTGCACCGGATGACGTCGACAAATACCAGTCTATTCAGGCTTCAGCCGGATTCCTGTGGCCTATTGGCCCTTCCGACCTCAACCAGACTGTCAAGTTTGGCTGTTATGTTGTTGACCAACCCGATGATTGGGATTCGGGTGAAAGTGCTTTTTGCCGGGTATCGTACCTGTGCCAGTAGTGTGAGGAACTGAAGTGAAGCGCAACTATTTATCAAACCTGATGTTACAACTTGGATTATTGCTCCTGACGTTTCCACTTGTGGTTCAGGCGCAAAGCTCTACTGCCTTTTCCTATCAGGGCCGGTTACGCAGTGGTACCGAATATGTGACCGGCACATGCAGTTTTGACTTCAGTTTATTTGACGCCGCCGCCGGCGGTAACCAGCTTGGAACTACAGTTTCAAAGACCGGCATTTCTGTTACCGATGGTTATTTTTCGGTGATGCTGGATTTTGGCGATGTGTTCAACGGCGTTGCCCGGTATTTGCAAGTTAGCAACGTCAATTGCGGTAACCCCGGCGACCCGGTAAATTTGAGCGGCCGGGTTGAAATCGGCGTGACACCCTACGTGATGTATGCCACCGCGGCCAACAACGCCGCCAGTGTTGACTGGAGCAACATCAGCAATATTCCGGGGCCGTTTGCAGATGGCATTGACAACGGGCTAACCACCACCTGCGCCAACAACCAGACCCTCCGCTGGAGTGGGGGCGGCTGGACGTGTGTTAGCGCCCTCAGCGACCACAGTGGTTTTGCCGGGCTGGGCGATGACGACCACCCCTTTTATTTTAAAACCGACGGGACGCGCCCGATGGGGGGAAATCTGAACATGAATGCCCATCGTGTGGTCAGTTTGACTCAGGCCACCGCCAACGGGCAAGCCGTAACCTACGAGCAAGCCATAAAAAATGGTGACCCTGCCGGTGGCGACCTGTCCGGCAGCTATCCCAACCCCACGGTTGACGGGTTGCAGGGTCAACCCGTAGCCTCAACCGCGCCAAATCTAAATCAGGTACTCACGTGGCAGAGCGGTCAATGGAAACCCTTTGATCCACGGGCCGGCGGCCCTGCCGGCGGCGACCTGACCGGGACGTATCCCAACCCCACCGTCACAAAAATACGGGGCAAAACGGTGTACAACGTCAATCCGACCAGCGGGCAAGTATTGCGCTGGGATAATACCACTGCCCGCTGGGAACCGGCCGACGTGGTGAAACGGGATGATACAGCCGGTGGCGATTTGAGCGGCACGTATCCCAGCCCCACGGTGTCCAAACTTCAGGGCAAAACCGTAAGTGGTGCCATGCCCATTGATGGGCAGGTGCTTTCGTGGACCGGCAGCCAGTGGGCGCCAACCTATCCGCAAATTATTGGCCCGGCCGGCGGCGACCTGTCGGGAATGCACCCCAACCCCAACGTTGCCGGTATTCAGGGAAAGGCCGTGGCCAATACGGCGCCCACCGATAAACAGGTGTTAACCTGGAACGGCTTGCAGTGGGCGCCCAACGAAATTATCACCTTGCAGGCGCGGTCTGTGTCGCCACAAGCGCCCGACCCCAATCAGGTGTTGACCTGGAACGGCACCAGCAGCCAGTGGGAACCGGCCAATGTAGGCACGTTGCAGGGGCGCGCAGTACCAAATCTGGCGCCCGCCACCGGGCAGGCACTGCGCTGGAACAATACCAGCTCTCGCTGGGAGCCGGGTGATGTGGTTAGACCGGGCGATACAGCCGGCGGTCACTTAACCGGAACGTATCCAAATCCTACCATTCGGGATAACGTGGTGGGCATGACCCAACTTGACCTGCCAATGGGGTACGGTGCCGGTTCAGCCAACCTGAATCCGGGCCCAACCAGTGACCTGTTTGTTTTGCCGGCCGCGGGATTTACTCCGTCAACCAGCGGGAAATGCCTGGTTTCCGTCAATTCTTATATCAAATCTTCCGGTAGTGGTAATGCCAATACCGACCCCGGACCTCAATTGCGAACAGCCAAGGCAATAAACGGCGCCCCGGCCATGGACACCGGTGTAGGCATAAAATTTGAAAGAGACAATGTTTCAAACGTGATGCCGGCCGGAGCTGCGGCCAGCTTTATCTGGGATATCACGGCCAGTGACGTGGGAAAAATTATTAAATTTGGCTGCTACGTGCAAGACCCTCCCGGTAATTTTGATGACGATGAAATTGCCTACTGCCGGGTGCTGTACATTTGCCAGTGACCTTGGTGTGTGGGTGGTTCAACAACCCGCACCCGATTTCTGGCGCCAGACACAAAGGTTTTATGATGAAACGAGATAATCTGCCAAAAATAGTAATTGCTCTAGGTCTGCCACTACTTTTGCTGGCCTTTCTGCTTGGTGTGACTCACCCCAGAATTGCGGAGGCGCAGGCCCCCGGCACAGCGTTCACATTTCAGGGCCGGTTGCGCAGCGGTACCGATTATGTTAACGGTTCATGCAGTTTTGATTTTTATCTGTTCGATGCTGCCACCGGCGGTAATCAGCTTGGTTCAATGGTTTCAAAATCCGGAGTAGCCGTCATTGATGGCTATTTTACAGTGGATCTGGATTTTGGCGACGTTTTTGCCAATACTGCCCGTTATCTGGAAGCCAGAAACGTCAACTGCGCCCGCGCCGGTGACCCGGTCAATCTTTTGGGCCGGATGCAAATTAACCCGGCTCCGGCGGCCGGACGGGCCGGAAACGCGGGCACGGCCAATCAAGTAAATTGGGGTGACATTGCCAATATGCCGCTCAGCATGGCCGATGGAACCGACGATGGGTTGGATGTTTCTTGCGCCAACGATGAAACCCTGTGGTGGGTGGGTGGCGCCAGTGGAAGCTGGACCTGTTCAAGTTCGTTGAATGACCACGGCGTGCTCAACGGCCTGGGTGATGATGACCATCCGCAGTATTTGCTGGCCAGCGGGGCGCGGCCCATGAGTGGAACCCTGAAAATGGGAAACCACCAAATTACTAACCTGGCCCCGGCCGCGGCCAACGGCCAGCCGGTTATTTACGAGCAAACGGTAAAAGTGGGTGATGCCGCCGGCAGCGATTTGAACGGTACGTTTCCTAACCCCGTGGTTGCCAGAATTCAGGGCCATCCGGTGGCAGCAGCTACGCCTGCAGCCAACCAGGTCCTTACCTGGAACGGCAGCCGGTGGACGCCGGCCAACAATCAGGCGGGCGGCCCCGCCGGTGGCGACCTGAACGGCAGCTACCCCAATCCTGCGGTGGTCAAAATTCAGGGAAATGCAGTGTCAGGTGCGGCCCCGTTAGACAAACAAGCTTTGCGTTGGAACAATGGCAGCTCGCAGTGGGAGCCGGCAAATGTGCTCAACAGCGGCGATGCCGCCGGCGGCGACCTGAGTGGCAGCTACCCCAACCCCAGCGTTGATGGAATTCAGGGGCGGGCCGTTTCTAACAGCGCGCCCACATCCAATCAGGTACTCACCTGGAACGCTTCGGCGCCCGGCGGCGGCCGCTGGCAGCCGGACGCTCCCCAAATTCTTGGCCCGGCCGGCGGCGACCTGAGCGGCAATTACCCCAATCCTACCGTTGCCAAACTTCAGGGCAGGCCCGTTGGCAGTACAGCCCCTGGCAACAAACAAGTGCTCACGTGGGACGGGGTGCAATGGTCTCCGGCTGATGTGTCTACCCTGCAAACCCGTGATGTTTCTGACCAGCTTCCCGCCGATACACAGGTACTGGCCTGGAACGGCAGCCAGTGGGCGCCGGCCAAAATTACCACGTTGCAGGGCCGCCCAGTCTTGAATGTTGACCCCGGCGACAAGCAGGTGTTGCAATGGAACGGCAGCCAGTGGGCGCCGGGTACAGTGTTCAAGCCGGGTGATGCCGCCAGCGGCGACCTGGCCGGCACGTTTCCCAACCCCACCCTAGCTGCCGATGTGGCCCAAATGGAAGAAGTGACCATTCCAATGGGCTACGGCGAGGGCTCGGTCTTTTTCTCTGCGGCGGCAGTTACCGGCACAAACAAATATATTTTGCCCCCATCGGCAAGTTTTGTGCCGGATGCCACCGGTCAGTGTATGGTGTTTGCCAGCTCATTTATTGAAAGCACCGGCAGCGCCACAAGCGACCCGCCACCATTTTTAAGAACCGCCCGCAAAGTTGGTACCAACCCTGAAGAAGACGACGGTAGCCAGGCCATGTTCTTTTCGCAGGATGACGTGGACGACAATACCCCGATCGGTGTTTCGGCCACCTACGTGTGGGACATCACCAGCCTGGAGGTTGGAAAAACCGTGACCTTTGGCTGCGCCATTCGGGAACCACCGGACGATGATTGGGGAACTGATGAAAAGGCTTACTGTCGTGTGTCGTTTATTTGCATGTGATTTTTACCCGGAAGTTGCGTGGAGTTTGAACAATTATGAAAAGTAAACCGCCCGTCAACATCCAACTGACACACCCGGCGGTGTGGCTGCTGGCTCTGATTTTGCTGCTGGTTGCGGGCACGGGGGGAGCATTTGCCCAAACCGGAGGCAACTATGACCTGACCTGGTGGACGGTAGACAGCGGCGGCAGCGGCGGCGGCATTGGCAGCAGCAAACAAGTTAGCGGCGGTTCTTACGAACTGCTGAGTACCGCCGGCCAGCCGGAAGGGCCATCCAGTATCAGCGGCGGCGCATATACCCTCAAAAGTGGTTTCTGGCCCGGTTCAGTACCCAACTTCAACACCTACCTGCCGGTGGTGATGAAAACAATTCTGCATCCGCCTGATTTGGTTGGAAGTTTTACGCTCAGCCCGGCCGGACCCAATTTTAATGCCGGCAGCCCGGTCACCATCAATGTTGTGGTCACAAATCAGGGAGATTTTCCGGTGGGCGGCTTTTGGGTTGATTTTTACATCAATCCGTCCGGTACGCCAACCGTGAATGTCCGCTGGAATGATCTGTGCAGTTTGAATCCTTGTTACGGGCTGGCGTGGTACGTTTCCAGCCTGGGGGCCAGGCAAAGCATCAATCTCAGTTCAAATAATCCGGCGCATAATTACAGCATTTGGCCCGGTTATTTTGCCGGCGGCAGCACAACGTTGCAATTGTACGTTGATAGCTGGAACCCCGGCGTAAGCAGCGGAAGTATCAGCGAGGGTGACGAAGGCAACAACCTTTACACCTACCCCGGCGGCATTGTTGTTACCGGTGTCACCTCAAGCGGCGGGAGCGCAGCCACAGTTGATTTGCCGCCCCGCCCGGCCCGGCTGGAAGAATGAGTTGATTTCTGCCATCAATCAGGTGTGTTCAAAATGAGTAAAAAAAACCAATCTTCAACTACCAACAATCTGCTAAAAATTGGAGCCATTGCTTGCACAGTTACCGGGCTGCTACTGTTGTCACTCCTGATCTTGCCGGTTTCGCTGGCTTCACCGGATGAATTTCCGTTACCGGCTCCTTCGCCCCGCCCACCATTAACAGATGGCAACGGCGGCGATGGCGGCGGCAATTCGGGCAGCGCCATCTTTGGTACGGTTACAGATTTGAGCCGCGACGCGGCGGGCGCAGCCATTGAAGTATCGGTCAATGGCGCCATTGTTCGCACCGATACTGATGGAACTTACTCCATCACCGGGCTGAATGCCGGCGATTATATTGTTTTGTTGGAACTGCACGGGCAGGGCCAACCGGCACAAGGCCCGGTTCACGTGATACTGGACGGCAGCCACAACGCAACAATTAACCTGGAATACTACAGCCAACCATCACCCACCGACACACCGCAACCCACGGCAACGACTCCAACGGAACCTGCAAAAGCAACGCCGGCAGACCTGCCGGACTCCGGCGCACCAACCAGCCATCGCCCGCCGATTATTATTGGATTGGGGTTGGTGTTGTTGATTGCGGGAATTGTTTTGTTCAACAAAAGCCGGGGCAGTGCAAATCAGCAAAACCCGGCACAAAAAAGCAATAATTAGCCGGACCGGTGAAAGTAATTTTGAATTTTCACACGATGTTTTTGAGAAATATAAAAACGTTAGCGCCAATTTGGGTGGCGATAGCCGTGCTGCTCAGCGCCTGTGGTTCTGATGTTGCGCAAGCAGACCTGTTACCCACGGGTACATTCACGGCTGTCCCTCCGACTATGCCTGCGCCAACCTCGACCGCTACCCCCACGCCGGTACCTTTGCCCACTTCCACCCCCACTCCAGAAGCGCTGTGCGATCCGGCTTTTCTGTGGGCCGGGCAGACCATCTCATCCAGCGGCAGCTACACAGAAACTGAAACCGCCGCTGCCGGCCCAATGGCCTGCCGCATTGAGCGTGGCGATTGCGCCTACCACCGTCTGGTGGGTCAACTGGACCCAACCATTGTATTTAAACGCGAGGAAACGCCGCCCTTTGATGGCGAAGATATTTTAATGCACCCCGCAATGCTGTATCCGTTGAGCCGGCTCAACGCGCTGGTTCTAAACGAGTGGGGCGGTGATGTGCAACTGCGAGTGACCGATGCTTACGATTCTCTGCTGGAGCATGATTTGAAACAAACAAATCCGGCCCGCAAATACTCACTTCATTTTGAAGGGCGTTCCATTGACCTGACAACGTGGCCCATTGACCTGAACCGTTACCCGCGATTGTGCGCGCTGGCTCATTGCGCCGGTTTTGACTGGGTGCAAAATGAGGGCGATCACTGTCACGCTTCTGTAAAGGCAGAAAGTCTGTGCGGGCAATGCTGAACTTTGGGTAAATCAAAAGAGATTACGTGTGATGACAATGCAGTCTGCAAAACTTCTTTTGCCAGCCTTCATATTATTTTCAGTAGCGTGTAACAGCGGTTTGTCTGTGCCGTTTCTTTCATCAGTACCGGCAACCCCGGTGCCGGTCATTAATTTTGACGTGAACATAATCTACCCAACCCCAACAGCAGCGCCGGTTATGTTGAATACAGCGCCGGTAACCACCACCACACTCACATCTACTGTGCCTATTTCCAGCACCACCAACCCGGCTCAGTCACCGCAACTGACCGGCACGCCGGCAATCACGCCGCCCAACACCATCAACCCGGCGGACGGTTTTACCCCGGACTCGCCGCCACTTGCCACGCCTGCAGCCGTTGTAACCCAAGCGGTGACGCCGGCTCCGGCGCTTACAGAAACCACAACCGCCACTCAAACTGTGACCACAGAAAACACACTGACCGCCACCACATCGCTGCCGCAACCCGCATCACCGGTTGGCCCATTTGTGTTACTGGAACCTTTTCAGGGATTTGTGCTGCAACCGGGCATCAACGAGCTGGAGTTCAAATGGCGGTGGGCCGGGAAAAAAAATTGCCAGCCCCCGGAAGGCTTTGGCTACGAATTAAGAATCTGGCCGGCGGTGACCGGTTACGGGCCAATGGGGGTTACAGACGCCGTGGCAAACCAGCAGGCATTTTTTTGCGATGCCAAAAGTAATGTAGCCAGTTACCGGGTTGACGACCTCAAAGGTACGCCGGGCGTATCTGCCATGGGGGCCGGCAAATATCTGTGGGATGTTGCCTACATCCAGTTAGACCCGTACACAGTGGT
>RFJF01000070.1 GCA_003695455.1 Chloroflexota bacterium | reverse complement strand
TAACAAATTTTTTGTGCAGAAGTACCGATGAATGCAGTTATGATATTGATTTTAGAGGTTACAAACAAAAATTAGCAGTTAAAATAACGTCGGTATTATATCATGGGCTAAAGGCGCATGTCAACCCTTTTTGAAAACGCGAAATGGCCGATCGCGGCCAATGCACATATAAATCGCGCAACTTCTAATATACCGGCTTTGATTCCAAATTCGCTATTTACGGGTAAATCCCTAAAATAGTTGTGGTTATTGTTGTCCGGGTATAATTGATAGCCGAGGCCGGCCTGAATTAGCGATTGTGGAATCGCCGGGATTTTCTTGTTTGGTCTGCGGCAATTTTTATATGATGAGGTCTATAAATTGTCTGAAGAAATTTTGGTTGGAATTGCGCTAATTCTGGGGTTGGGAATTGCTTCTCAGTGGTTAGCGTGGAAATTACATTTGCCGTCAATTTTGGTTTTACTGCTGGCCGGTTTTACTGCCGGCCCCGTTACCCACTGGCTCAACCCCGATGAATTGCTGGGCGACCTTCTCTTTCCGGTGGTGTCCATTTCAGTAGCCATCATTTTGTTTGAGGGTGGGCTAAGTTTGAAGCGGAGCGAAATTGAAACCACCGGCCACACAGTGCGGAATCTGGTAACGGTGGGAGCGGCGGTTACCTGGGTTATTGCAGCCGCAGGGGCATATTTTATACTGCAGTTACCCATATACCTGGCGCTTTTGTTTGGCGCCATTTTAATTGTAACCGGGCCAACTGTCATTATTCCGCTGTTGCGTCACGTACGCGCAGTGGGGCATTTGAGTGCCATTGCCAAGTGGGAGGGTATTGTCATTGACCCTATTGGCGCAATTCTGGCAGTTCTTGTGTTTGAAGGAATTGTCGCCGCAGAGCTGCAAACTGCAACCACCACCATTGTCATTAGTCTTATTCAGACGGTGCTGGTTGGGGTTTTACTGGCGGCAATTGGCGCGTACGGGCTGGCTTTTGTGTTGCGCCGCTATTGGGTGCCGGATTATCTGCAATCTGCGGTGGCGCTGACTCTGGTGGTGGCGGCGTTTACTGCCTCCAATTTCTTTCAGCAGGAGTCTGGCCTGCTCACCGTAACGCTGATGGGAATCATTCTGGCAAACCAAAAGGAGCTCAATCTTAAACCAATCATTGAGTTCAAAGAAAATCTGGGCGTTCTGCTCCTGTCGGCGTTATTTATTATTTTATCGGCGCGGTTGCGTCTGGAAGAACTGGGGCATATTGGGGTGCAGAGCCTCTTGTTTTTGGCGCTGCTCATTTTTGTGGCCCGCCCAATTTCGGTGTGGGTTTCTACGTTGGGTTCAGACCTGAAATGGAACGAAAAGCTTTTTTTGATGTGGATGGCGCCCCGTGGAATTGTGGCCGCAGCCGTAACATCTGTATTTGCCCTTGAGCTTGCCGAAAAGGCCGGCATTGTTGAGGCCGAACTGATGGTGCCGGAAATTTTTCTGGTAATTGTGGGTACGGTGACCGTGTACGGGTTAAGCGCCGCGCCGCTGGGCCGCTGGCTGGGCGTGGCCCGGCCCAATCCGCAGGGAAATTTGATTGTGGGCGCGCATCGCTGGGCAAGAATGCTGGCCCAGGCCCTGCAAGATGAAGGATTCACTGTGTTCCTCATCGACTCCAACCACAAACGCGTAACCGAAGCCAAACTGGCGGGTTTGCCGGCCATGAATACCAACGTTCTGTCTGAAACCCTGCATGAAAAGCTGGACCTGGGCCACTTTGGCCGGTTGCTGGCCCTCACATCAAACGATGAGGTCAATGCCCTCTCTACCCTGCATTTTGCCGAGGTTTTTGGCCGGGCCAACGTTTACCAGCTTCACCCACGTGAAACCGAAAGCAGCCTGCGAGAAATTGTGCCCATGCCGTTGCGCGGGCGATTGCTTTTTAACGGCAATGTAACCTGCGACAAATTAACCCACATGTTTGAAACCGGAACCGTTGTTAAACGGACGGTCCTGTCAGACCAGTTTGGGTATGCCCAATTCAAAGAACTCCACGGCGATTCAGCCATTCCATTATTCCTGATTGATGAAAGCGGCACACTGAACATTTTCACGGTTGATAACCAACCGGCGCCGCGCAGCGGGCATATTTTAATTAGCCTGGTTACCGAACATGCGCCACAGCCGCCCAATATAGACTCTCCCAAACAAGTGGCAGCCAAAACTTGAGGAACTTTAAATGCACAGCGAGGAGTTTTCATTTTTATCGTTATTGTTAATTACCGCGCTGGCTGCGTTTGTGCCATTGCTGGCCTCCCGGTTTAAAAAGTTCCGGGTGCCAATTGTAGTAGGTGAAATTTTAGCCGGCATGATTGTCGGCAAAAGTGGATTTAATCTGATTGAACCCAGCCCGGCGTTAGAGTTCCTGACTATTTTTGGGTTCACCTATTTAATGTTCATCTCCGGACTGGAGGTGGATTTTGGGGTGCTGGTTTCTACCACCGGCAAAAAATCAAATGGTCGGGTGCTGGAAAACCCTCTCCTGCTGGGATTGGCCGTGTTTGGAGTTACCATTCTGGTGGCCTTTGCCGCCGCCGAAGGTTTGATGGTAGCCGGTTTTATTGAAGAACCGTTCATCATTGCCCTCATTTTGAGCACCACATCGCTGGGAATTGTGGTTCCCGTTCTCAAAGAACGGGGGCTTATGCCCACCCGATACGGGCAGGCGTTGCTTATGTCTGCCCTGGTTGCAGATTTTGGCACGCTGGTGCTCATTACAATTGATGTAACCATTATCAGCCGTGGCCTCACGTTTGAAGTGCTGCTGGTGTTGCTGCTGCTGGTGGCGTTTGCCGTGGCGGTGCAGGTAGGCAAATGGGTAGCTGCAATCCCGGGGCTGCCGCGTCTGATTGATGAGTTGTCTCACGCCACGGCCCAAATAAAAGTACGCGGCGCGGTGGCGCTGATGGTGGCCTTTATTGTGCTGTCTGAATGGCTGGGCAGCGAGGTGATTTTGGGCGCATTTTTGGCCGGAGCCGCTATTTCGCTGTTGACCGGACGCGCCGGTTCTGACCTGCACCACAAAATGGACACCATCGGCTTTGGGTTTTTTATTCCCATTTTCTTTATTATGGTTGGGGTCCAGTTTGATTTACCGGCCCTGCTCAGTTCTCCGCAGGGGCTGCTTCTGGTGCCGGTGTTGCTGATTGTGGCCTATTTCATTAAATTTGCATCGGCGCTGCTGTTCCGGTTTAATTTTGGCTGGAGAAAAACATTTGCTGCCGGCGGCCTGCTCTCGGCCCGATTGTCGTTAATTATCGCCGCCTCGGCCATTGCCCTTGATTTGGGCATTATTGATGAAGCCATTAACGCCGATTTCATTCTGATTGCCATTCTCACCTGCACCATTTCGCCCCTTATCTTCAACCGAATTTTACCGCCCCAAACCCAAAGAAAGCGGCGGGGCATTATTCTGGTGGGATTGGGCGAAATGTCCGCGCTGCTGGCCCGCCGCATGCAACGCAATGGCGACCCCGTAACCGTGGTGGGGCACAACGCACAGCGGGCACAGCAGCTTTCGCGCCAGCAAAAATTAACCCTCATTGTTGGCGACCCGCGTGACCCGGAAGTTTTGCGGCGCGCCGGGGCCGGCCATGCCAGAGCGTTGCTGGCAGTCAGCACTTATGATGAAATTAACCTGGCGGCTACCCGGCTGGCGGTAGAAGAGTATGGCATTCCGCTGCTCATTGCCCAAACCAGCGATTCTGCTGTAGCGGCGCAACTGACTGAAATGGGGGCGCGGGTTGTTCACCCGCAGTTAGCCACGGTACACGCGCTTGAGGGCGCGCTGCACTTTCCGGCGGCGTTTGATATGCTCACCAATCATGCCGATGGGGTGGACGTGCGCGAGGTTGAGTTGACTGCGCCCAATGTGGCCGGCCGTCGCTTGCGGGATATCCGGCTGCCGGGCGATGCACTGGTGCTGGGGCTGCGGCGCAACGGCGAGGTGCTGGTGCCGCACGGCAACACCGAACTTCAGCATGGCGATTTACTGATGCTGGTGGCCCATGAAGACGCGTTGCATCTGGCCGTGGCGCATCTTACCTCACCCGAAACCGAGTTGGCCTGATTCGGCGTAAATCTGGTCCAGGTTGCAGCCCCGGCGCAGCATCAGTTCAAATTCAGGGGGCAGTCCGGCGCGCCGGATTTCGGCGGCGGCGCGGTCAACATTGTACGCCAGCCGAAAATGGCGCACCTGTACCAGATTTTTGCGCAGAGTTAAAATGGCGTAGGCGGCGCGCGGGTCGCCGTCATCGGGCCGGCCCACGCTGCCGGTGTTAATAAACCAGGTCCGGCCATCCACCTGCCGGGCAAAGGGCCGGTGAGAATGGCCGCACACAATAATTTGGGCCGATGTCATTGCCGCCAGTGCTTGCAGGCGGGCAATTGGGGTGGCCGGGGTTAGTCCCTCTTGATTTGAGGCCGGGCTGCCGTGGGTAAGCAGCACCGACGTTTTTTCAAAATTGAGCGTTATTTCCAGAGGCAAAGACCGCAGATACCTGCGGTTCTTTTTTTTAAGTTGCCGGTACGCCCAACCAAACGCCAGATATTTTTGGGGATGTTTGCTGTGCTGCCATTTTTGGCATTTCTTTTTAAAGGCCAGCACCTTTAAATCATAATTACCGGCAATGCCCACCGCCCCCTCGGCGCGCAGGCGGTCAATGACGGCATTGGGGAAGGCATTGTACCCCACCCAGTCACCCACATTCCAGAGCGCATCAACTTTTTGGGCGTGGGCGTGGTCAAGTACCGCTTCAAGGGCCGGCAGGTTGGCGTGAACATCACCAATGAGCGCAATTTTCATAATTTGTCATTCGTCGTTCGCCATTCGGACATTCGCACATTCGCCATTCGTACGTTCCGGCTACAGCGCAGGCTTGTGTTTGTGCCACTCGGTGGCCTGCTCAAACTGGTAGGCCGCGCGCAGAATAGCGGCTTCGCCCAGCGCCGGGCCAATAATTTGCAACCCAACCGGCATGCCGCCGGAAAAGCCACACGGCACAGAAATACCGCATACACCGGCCAAGTTCAGGGTAACGGTC